>JAYKGU010000005.1:0-57540 GCA_035285585.1 Synechococcales cyanobacterium | reverse complement strand
GCTGGCCCTGGACGATGAGTGGGACGACGAAGAATTCAGCCCAGGAGAAAACGTGGAGCTTAATCCAGACCAAAGTACGCCCGATCAGCCAGACCCACCAAATCAAGACAAATCGGTTCCCCTGGAGCCAAGCCGCTCTGCCGATCAACCCGTCCCCCCGCTGGATGACACCCTGGATGATGATCCCTGGATTTAGGAGAGAAGGGGTTGGGGGATGAGGGCAAAGGCAATTTTCATGCCAGATGACCCACTCGTCGCTTCTAGCTAGATTGATTGGCCTCAGGATTCATGGGCTTCTGACCCAGGCGGGGTTCCGTTCCAGCCAGGAGCCGCTGAATGTTGGTGCGGTGACGGCTGATAACATAGGCCGCCGCGGCAATGCCAAACAGGACGTAGGGCAGGGGCTGGTGCAGCAAGAGCATGGCTACGGGCACCGCCGCCGCCGTAATGATAGAGGAGAGGGAAACAATGCGGGAGATAGCCAGGACGGTGGCAAAAACGGCGATCGCCACCAGCCCAGTTTGCCAGCTCAGCGCCAGAAGGACGCCCAGCCCAGAGGCCACCGACTTGCCGCCCGTAAAGTTAATCCAGATTGAGCGACTGTGGCCCAGCAGCACCATTAATCCGGCCAGGGTGGTAACTCCGGCAACCCAGGTAACTGGAGAAACCGCAGCGGGAATGGCAGCGGCAGCGGCGGGTACTGAGGCGTAGAGCAGTCGGGTTAGGGCGATCGCCAGGACTCCCTTAGCAATGTCTACAATCAGAACCAGCAGGCCAGGGCCTTTGCCCAGCGTCCGCAAGACGTTGGTGGCCCCTGTTGAACCCGAACCAAACTGGCGAATATCAATTCCCTTCAGGAGGCGTCCGACAATGTATCCGGTTGGGATGGAACCCAACAGATAGGCGCATACCAGCACCAAACCCAGCCAAACGAACCAAACCGTCATTGTTGCCCTGCCTTGCGTCGCTCCAAAAAAACTTTCCCGAAAGCAGTATCAGTCTACCCTGTCGTGAAAGCGTTTTTATCTGTCTTTTTGTCCGTCTAAGTAGGTCAGCACAATTAAATTCATGTTAGAAAACCGGGGGAGCGCCCCGCCGGTTTTCTAACCTTCGTTTTTCAATGCAGTTCTACTTATTACGCAGGTAGCCATAAATGAACGACGCCAGGGAGCCAGAGCTGACCGATAGCTTCAAAGTCCCTCGCCCAGATTGGAAGAGGGGTTTGGGGTGAGGACGAAATGGCTGGCAGCAAAGCAAATTTAGCTTCGTTTATCGATGGCTGCCTACTGAACGAGGTTTTCAGACAGGTTCTCAGGAGATTTCCAGGAAAAAACTTACCCTCGGTTGAACGTTTGGTAAGGGCAAATGGCCATTTGCCCCTACGTCGTCCGGTAGGATCATTCTCAAAAATCTCCTCAATAAAATACGGGGGGAGGCTCAGACGGGTCGGGGGCAAACGCCAGCCAGAGGGGGAACTGCAGGAGAGACAGATTAATTTTCTCCTCGGCCTCGTCGATCACGATGAAGGGCAACTGGTTTTGGGCAACCAGGCGATCGGCCCGCTGGGCAACCGCTTCTGGGGCCTCAAACAAGACCACACCCTGCTGGGAGCCAAAATCTCCCCGCGAGATGCCCAGGCAGTCCTGTAGCCCTCGCCGCCACTCGCCCAATCGTTCGGGGGAGTCTCCCAGGATTAAGGCGCGGACGCGGCTACCGTAGAGCGATCGCAGGATGGAGATGGTCGCCGAGGCGATGAGAATGTTCTGCAGCCGTGACCCCATCGTTCGCAGGGCACCCCGCCCTCCCTGTTCAAAAAACCACTTGGATACCCGCTCGGCATGGATTGGCTCAAAGGTGCGTCGGAGCTGCCAGGGTGGGCCGTAATAGTCGGGGATGGTGCGGTACTGGTCGATGATCTGGCGAATGCGGGCGGTTTCGTCGTCGAAGGCGCGTTTGGCAAACCCTGGTGCCCCAGCTTCTAGATTGGTAGGCGCATCCAGATCGGGCAGGGTGTCGGCCATGCCGGTGGTCGGCGGAGGGGCCGGAGTAGCGGCAGGCGATGGGGCGGCGGGTGGAGTGAGGTTGAGCTGCTCTGCCGCCGTTGCCAGATCCTGGAGGCTGCCCACCAGGTAGTCTTTGAAGCCCTGTACGCGAATCGCCAGATCCTGCGACACTCCGGCAAAGGTAGTGCGCATTTCGGCACGAATCCGCTCCTGACGGCGCTCTAGCTGATCTACCGCCACCTGGAGGGTCTTGCGGCGCTGCTCCAGATCGCTGACCCCTTCCTGCAGCAGTTTGCTCAGCAGACGCTGGGCCTCTTCTGTCTGGCGCTGAAATAGAGCTTCACGGGATTCTTTCAGCGATTCAATTTCCCGCTTCAGGGTGCGCTCCTGCCGCTGGAGATCGGCGACTCGCCGGGACAAATCAGCTACCTCTTCGCTGGTTGCTGCTGAGGACGGTGGCGCATCGGTATCGGCAAGGGAGCTAAATCGCAGCCCTGGCTCTCGCGGGTTATTTGCTGCACTATCTTGGGGTTCAGCCATCAATCTGATTTTGCGATGTTCGTCTACTCAATCTAGTCTAAGCTGGTCTGTCTCGATACTGGTGTTTACCCGACGACGTCAGTCAGGGGCGGCGACTGCCTTAACAGGGCTGCGGGCAGTATCCACTCCCTGATTGACTGACAAAATTCTTGAAACCCTTGTTCTGCTGTAGGTTGGGTAGAGCGCTAGCGAAACCCGACGTAACCCTCGCTGGTGTTGGGTTTCGCTTCGCTCAACGCCAACCTACATTAAAACTTTTGTCAGTCAATCAGATCCACTCCTCAGGACTTGGTGGATGGTGTTTACTTTGGGGAGAGTGGCGGGCAGTGCCCACACTGGGGGAAGTGGGGGAGGTGACCACCCTACGGGCTAAACTTTGGGGAGATGATGAGCTTCTAGAGAGGCTTGTAGGGTTTTGGCATCAAAAAGGATGGGCAGGAAGTGAATGCTCTTGACCTCTTTGAAGTAGAAAAGGATGGGGAGTGGTGACCAGAAGATGCGCCAGTTTTGCCAATCCTGATAGGGAAACCGGCGAATCAGGGACTCACCTCGATAGATGTCCAGGGCAGAATCGGTAAAAAACAGCCGCAGAGTGGCTGCCTGAAACATCAGGAATAAGCCAAACAGGGCGATCGCCCCGCTCAGCCAGGGCTGCACCAGGAAGAGGGGAATGGCCAGGAAGACCAGGGCGATGGGCAGGGCATAGCTGGGATTCAGTTGGGTATCCGTCGTGGGAGACGGGGTAGGGAGCGTATTGGTCACAGATTTGGCCCTCCAGTTTGTGGCGAACTGCCTCTTATCTTAAGGGGTTTACGAAGTTGTGGGCACTCAAAATCCTCCCGCCGCCCCGCCAACCCCTTGAAACATCAGCCAGGAAAGTAGGAAATTGGCGATAAAAATCATTAACAGGGAGGTGACCACCGATGCCGTGGTGGATTGTCCTACCCCCTTGGCCCCGCCGGAGGTCGTCAGGCCCCAACTGGTGCCAATGACCGCAATTAAGGCTCCAAATACCGCCGACTTGATGATGGCGCTGAGCAGATCCCAAAGCTCAAGAAAATTGCGGGCTGAGTCGAGAAACACCGAGTAGGAGATGCTGTAGATGCTGTCGGCCAAAATCATGCCGCCGAACATGCCGACAGAAAACGACAGAATGCTTAAGACCGGCACCATGACACAGCAGGCGATGAAACGGGGAATGACCAGGTAGTCGATGGGATCAGTTTTGAGCATTTGCAGGGCATCGATTTGCTCGGTGACTACCATGGTGCCAATTTCGGCGGCAAAGGCCGAGCCTACCCGCCCCGCCACAATGATGGCCGTAAGGACGGGGGTCAACTCGCGAATGAGAGCCACCGCCAGCACCCCACCAACGGCGCTGGTCGCCCCGAAGTTAATAAATTCCCTGGCTACCTGAATCGTGAACACCATGCCGACGGTGGCAGCGGTCA
Source organism: Synechococcales cyanobacterium (assembly GCA_035285585.1). GTDB lineage: Bacteria > Cyanobacteriota > Cyanobacteriia > CAKZMO01 > CAKZMO01 > JAYKGU01. The sequence goes on along the minus strand of JAYKGU010000005.1, from coordinate 53,546 downwards.
TCAGGGCGATAAGTAGCGATTCTGGCCCGACGATCGCCATTTGTTCGAGCAAATTTCGCCGATGGATCCTACCGCGCACCAGGTGCATGGTAATTTGCCCCGCCAACAGGGTCGCTGCCACCAGGCGCTGGAGCCAAATTGTTAACCCAATCAGACCAATCTGTTTAATTAAGTTAATCAAGAGAACTCAAATCCTAAATGGAACACGGGAAAGAACGAACAGGGAGGCAGGGGAACTTGAACCAGCCGATCGGCGCAGTCAGAGCGCCAAGCCAACGCCACAGTTGAAAACCGTATTTTCACTAGCTTGACCTAGTTTGACCTGAGCGCGTCCAGGATGGAGTTTCTTAAGGAAGATTTAAGATTTTTTGTGATCCCTTCTTTGATAAGGCGATCGCCGATATGCTAGGTGACAGCAGCCCCCGTATTTGTTTTCTCCCATCATCCCTCACGATGCTATGGTCTATCGTTTGCGATCGCTTCTGCTAACGGGCATTTTTGGATTTATCCTCCCCGTCTTTGTGATTGGGTTGGGGCTGGCAGGGTTGCTGATCATTGGGGTCATTCCCGTTTTTGAACACATCCGCCAGATTGGCCTCACCTACCTCACTGCTTTTCTGCGGGAATTTGGCAGCGGCCACCCGGTTCAGGGAGTTCTGGTGTTGGGCATCACCAGCAGCCTGGTGGGCGTCCTTTTCGATACCTACAATTTCCTCGCCTCCTCAAAATTCGTCCGCTGAACTGTCGGGACAATTCACTGTTGGGCTGTTGAGGTTGTCGATCTGTCTGGGCGATCGCCCCCAAATCGCAGCGAAAGTGCGTATCCTGGAAGCTGGAAGTTTCGCATGCGGTACTGAACAGGTGTTTTTGCATCCCTTTCAAGTCTTGATCCGGCCTCATTCGCAGGTTCAGTCGGGCAGTGTGGGAAATCTCATCCCATGGTGGTCAATCGGGCAGCGTCTCCTGAGTGTGCTGCTGGTGATCTCTCTGCTGTGGGCCGCTGCCCCTACCACGGCCCTGGCCCAGTCTATCTCTCCATCAGAAGACGCGGCAGCCGATCAGTCAATTCAGCCTTACATCGACCGTGCCCTTGAGCGCGTCACCGAGTTTACCCTGGACAACGGCATCAAGTTCATTGTCATGGAGCGCCATCAGGCTCCAGTGGTGTCGTTTATGACCTACGTCAACGTGGGGGCCGCCGAAGAGGCCGATGGCAAGACGGGGGCTGCCCACTACCTGGAGCATCTGGCCTTTAAGGGCACCCGCCAGATTGGCACCACCAACTACGACGCCGAAAAAGAGGTGCTGGAAAAGCTGGATGGCCTGTTCGACCAGATTAAAGCGGCTCAGGAGACGGAGGATGCCGAAGCCCTGGCGTCCCTGCTGGCTGACTTCGACGAAACCCAGGCCATGGCCAGCCAATATGTTATTCAAAACCAGCTGCCTCTGATTGTGCAGCGGGCCGGTGGCGTGGGCCTAAACGCTACGACTTCCGCCGATGCCACCCGCTATTTCTACAGCTTCCCGTCCAATAAGCTAGAGCTGTGGATGTCCCTGGAGTCGGAGCGGTTTTTAGACCCGGTCTTTCGCGAGTTCTACGAAGAGAAAGAAGTCATCCTCGAAGAGCGACGGATGCGGGTAGACAATTCCCCCATTGGACGAATGGTGGAGGAGTTTTTAGCGACCGCATTTACCACCCACCCCTACCGCCGCCCCACCATTGGCTATGCCGACGACCTGCAGGCGATGACCCGCGAAGATGTGCGGGAGTTTTTTGAAACCTACTATGTGCCCAACCGCATGATCATGGCGGTCGTGGGGGATGTGGATCCGGCGGCGGTGCAGCGGCTGGCCACCACTTACTTTGGACGCTATCCCGCCCGTCCCCCTGCCCCCGAAATGGCCGTGGTGGAGCCGACCCAAACCGAACTCCGGGAAATTACCCTACGCCTGCCCTCCCAGCCCTGGTATATGGAGGGTTATCACCGTCCTGGCATTAACCATCCCGACCATCTGGTCTACCAGATCATCAATTCCATCCTGTCAGGGGGGCGCACGTCCCGACTGTACAAGTCCCTGGTGGAAGAAAAGCAAATTGCCCTGGCGGCCCAGAGCTTTGACGGACTGCCGGGCGATCGCTTTCCCAACCTCATCATGTTCTATGCCCTGACGGCTCCGGGCCATACGGTCGAAGAGCTGGCGGATGCCTTTCGCATCGAGATTGAGCGACTGCGCACCGAACCCGTTTCTGAGCAGGAGTTAGAACGGGTCAAGACCCAGGCACGGGCAGGGCTGCTCGGTATTCTGTCGTCTAACCAGGGCATGGCCAGCCTGCTTCCCGAATATGAGGCCAAAACGGGCAGTTGGCGCAACCTGTTCGAAGATTTAAAAGCCCTGGAGGAAATTACGGCAGCGGATGTGATGCGCGTGGCCCAGGCCACCTTCCGGCCTGAAAACCGCACCGTGGGCAAAATTTTGCCCCAGGACGACCAATCCCAACCCTAGCCGTCATCTAAGCATTAAAGAGTGAGTAGTACCATGCAGTGGACAGTTCCCACGCCCCGACGCTTTGCTAAGCGCACCCGGTTTTTTATCTGGGCGATCGCCGTTTTCATCGCCGTTCTCGTCGGCACGGGGCGGCAGCCCGCCATGGCCAACCAGGCACTCCACTATACCGAGCTGGAGTTTCCCCCCCTGCCGGAGATCACTATCCCGGAATACACGCAGTTTACGCTCGACAACGGGCTACAGGTCTACCTGATGGAAGACCATGAGCTGCCCCTGGTGAGCGGTACGGCCTATATCTACACGGGCGATCGCCTCGAACCAGGCAATCAGGTGGGGCTGGCCAGCATCGTGGGTGAAGTGATGCGCACCGGCGGCACGACCACCTACCCCGCCAATGAGCTAAACGAATTTCTGGAGCAGCGGGCCGCCTCGGTGGAAACGGGCATTGGCACCACCGCCGGGTCTGCCGGGTTTAGCACCCTCACCGAAGACCTGCCGGACGTGTTCGACCGCTTTGCCGCTGTACTGCGCGAACCGGCGTTTCCTCAGGAAAAACTTGACCTGGCGGTTCGCCAGCGAGAGGGCAGCATTGCCCGCCGCAACGACGACCCCGAGGAAATTCTAGGGCGGGAGTTTATCAAGCTGGTGTACGGGGAGACCAGCCCCTACGCCCGCACGGTGGAATATGGCACCCTCAACAACATCTCGCGGGATGACGTAGTGAGCTTTTATCAGCAGTATTACGCCCCCAATAATATGATGTTGGGGATTGTGGGCGATTTTGACCCTACGGAGATGCGATCGCGCATTGAACAAGCCTTTGGCGACTGGCAGCTTAACCCAGACCTGCCCCGCCGCGTATCTGTCGGGCCAGTCATCCAGGCTCAGCGGTCTCGAGTGTTTATGATTGACCAGCCCCAACTTAGCCAGAGCTATGTGCAGCTTGGCCATTTGGGAGACACCCTGGACAGCCCCGACTATGCCGCCCTGTCGGTGGTCAACGAAGTCCTCAATGGGCTGGGCGGACGGCTGGTGAACGAAGTGCGATCGCGCCAGGGGCTGGCCTACCTGGTCTATGCCTACTGGTCGCCCCAGTTTGACTATCCCGGCGTGTTCATCGCTGGGGGGCAAACCCGTTCTGAAGCCACTGTGCCCTTTATCCAGGCCACCCTGGCGGAAATTGAGCGGGTGCGCACCACCCCCATTTCTCCCGAAGAGCTGGCCCAGGCGCAGGAGTCGGTGCTGAACTCCTTCGTATTCAACTTCCAAACCCCTGGACAGACCCTCTCGCGGGTGATGCGCTACGACCTGTACGACTACCCCGAAGACTTTATCTTCCAATACCGCCGCCAGCTAGAGGCGGTGACGGTGGAGCAGGTGCAGCAGGCTGCCGCCACCCACCTGAAGCCAGAGGACATCGTCACCCTGGTGGTGGGCAACCAGGCCGCAATTCAGCCACCCCTGGATGTGCTGCAGCCGGGAAGCGAGGTGACCCAGCTCGACATCACCATTCCCGACCTGCAGGGATAGGCCATGTGTCGATTGCTGGGCTATCTGGGGCCGCCCGTTTCCCTGGAGCGGCTGCTCTACGCCCCAGAACACTCCCTGATCGTTCAGAGCTACCAGCCCCGCGAGATGACGGCGGGGCTACTCAACGCAGACGGCTTCGGCATTGGCTGGTATGCCCCAGAGTCTGACAGCCAGCCCCCCTTTGTCTACCGAAATGTTTTGCCCATCTGGAACGACATGAACCTGCCCGAACTCAGCCGCTATGTGGTGTCGGGGCAGGTCGTCGCCAGCGTGCGTAGCGCTACGCTGGGGCTGGCGGTGGATTTCGCTAACTGCCCCCCATTCCGGCGCGATCGCCTGCTGATGGTTCACAACGGATTCATTCAGAATTTTCGCAAAACCCTCTATCGGCCCCTGCGCGATCGCCTGTCTGACGCCCTCTACGAAAGCATTCAGGGCACCACCGATTCTGAACACCTGTTTGCCGTGCTGCTGAATCAGCTAGCGCAAAATCCTCATCTGCCGGTGGAGCAGGCCCTCGCCCAGACCCTGGCCCTGGTGTTTGACCTGGCCCAGACCCATGCCGTCTCTGTGGGGGCTAACTGTGTGGTGAGTACGGGCGATCGCCTCGTTGCCAGCCGCGCCGCCCATCAAACTGCTGTCCCGACCCTGTATTGGAGCCGGAATTCTGTCAACTTTCCAGGGGCAGTGGTCATCGCGTCAGAACCATTGTTTGCTGGAGAGTGGCATTTGTGTCCAGAGCAGAGTATTTTGGCGGTAGACTCAACCCTTGACGTCCAAATTCAACCCCTCCCACTTATCTGACGTGCATCCTGAATCTGAGCATTCCCAGCCAGCGGCGTTGCCCCATTGGCTTGACGCTGCCCCTGCCCATCCCCCGTCCCTGGCGGAGGGTACGGAAAGCCTGAACCTGGAGGAACGGCGCGATCGCCTCCGCCAGTGGTTTCAGCAGTGCCGCATGGCCACCCTCGAGCTGTTTGAGCCGCTGGAGGACGAAGCAATCTGCCAGCAGGTTCACCCCGACTTCAGTCCGGTGGGATGGCATCTGGGGCACATTGGCTACACCGAAGGCATGTGGCTGCTTAAGCGCTGTGCGGGCATTTCCCCTCCCTCTCCCCAATATGAAACCCTGTTTGCCCAGGACGGCTTGCCAAAGGCCCAGCGCTGTCAGTTGCCGCCCCTTTCCGAGATTTACGCCTATTTAGCCGCCATTCGGGAGCAGGTGCTGAACTATTTGGCGGTAGCCCCCCTCGACCGGGAAGAACGCCTGTGGCGATTTCTCTTGCAGCACGAGAGTCAGCACTGCGAAACCATCGCCCTGGTGCTGCAGCTCCAGAGCTTAGAGAAGGGCACCCTGAGCCTGAGACCCTGGGGAAAACATCCCCAGCGCAATGCCCAGGCCGATCCCCCGGTTTCGACCATGATCGCGGTTCCGAAAGGGCCAGTGCAGCTCGGCAGCAATGCCCTGGATGCACTGGACAATGAGCGGCCCGCCCACCAGGTTTATCTGGAGGATTACACCATAGATCGGTATCCCGTCACCTGCCGTGACTTTCGCTACTTTATGACGGCGGGTGGCTATCAGGATGCTCGCTGGTGGTCCGAGGAAGGCTGGCGGTGGTTGCAGCACCATCCCGTTTCCCAACCCCTCTACTGGTCTGACCATGCTGAATGGGACGACCATCCAGTCTACGGTGTGAGCTGGTACGAGGCGGATGCCTATGCCCGGTTTGTGGGCAAACGGCTGCCCACCGAAGCCGAGTGGGAAAAAGCGGCTCGCTGGTGTCCCAGCTTTTTAACCAGTCCTGCGGATAGCGGTTTGGATGAGGGCACCACTGCCCCCGACGGCTCCTCCTATCCCTGGGGCAACATGGCCGTTTCTCCCCAGCACTGTAACTACAGTCATTGGGTGGGCCATACCACCCCCGTATATACTTACCCCGACGGACGGAGTGCCCTAGGCTGTGAGGATCTGCTGGGTAACGTTTGGGAGTGGACTGCCGACTGGTTTGCTCCCTATCCCGGCTTTACCCCCTATCCCTATGTGGGCTATTCCAGCGCCTACTTTGACGGTCAGCATCGGGTGCTGCGCGGTGGCAGTTGGGCGACCCGTCCCTGGGCGCTGCGATCCACCTTTCGCAACTGGTATCACCCCTGGGTACGCCAGGTGTTTGCTGGCTTTCGGTGTGCCTGGAGCGAACCTGGCGCTGCCCCGGCAGGCAAACGCCCCCTTTGAGTGAATCCGGGAGATGGGCCGGATGCTCTGGCCTGAGAGACTCCTGCCGTTCCCCCTTGTCCACTCATGGTTGAGAACCTATGAATCTTTCTAAATCCATTCCTTTCCCCGCATCCAACCTGTCCGAAACGCTGGTTCGCGGAGCGGGTACGGTGAGCGATCGCCTCCATATTGACTATCTCCTGCGCCCCAGCGAGCAGATGCAGGCCGACCGCGACGCCGATGCCGATGTCATTCATGGCCTCAGCCAGTCCCCCAAATCCTTGCCGCCCCGCTATTTCTACGACGACCACGGCTCCCAGCTATTTGAGCAAATTTGCACCTTGCCGGAGTATTACCTGACCCGCACCGAAACGGCCATTCTCCAGGCCCATGCGGGGGCGATCGCCCAGCTCACTGGCCCCTGTGAACTGGTGGAACTGGGCAGCGGCAGCGCCACCAAAACTCGCCTGCTGCTGGATGCCTACCAGGCGCAAAGCTTACCGCTGCTCTATCGCCCCATTGACGTCAGTGCGGGCATTCTGGAGAGCAGCGCCCAGCAGCTTCTGGTGGATTACCCCGACCTGACGGTTCACGGTCTGGTGAGCACCTACCAATTGGCCCTCCAGCGGCTGCCGGAAACCGCCCTGCCCAGCCGCATGATTGCCTTCATCGGCAGCACCCTGGGCAACCTGAACCCCGCTGCCTGCGACATCTTCTTTCAGCAGGTGACGGCAGCCCTTCAACCGGGGGAGTTTTTCCTGCTGGGCATCGATTTGCAGAAGCCAACGCCGATTCTGGAAGCGGCCTACAACGACAGTCAGGGGGTCACCGCCGCTTTTAATCTGAATATGCTGCGGCACCTGAACCGTAAGTTTGATGGCGATTTTGATCTCTCCCGCTTTGAGCACTGGGCATTCTATAACGAGGGGCTGCACCAGATCGAGCTGCACCTGCGCAGCCTGGCCTCTCAAACCATTCACCTGCGGGCGTTGGACTTGACGATTGAGCTGCAGGCGGGTGAAACCATTCTCAGCGAAATCTCTCGCAAGTTTGACCTGGATGAGATGGGGCGATCGCTGCAAAAATATGGCCTCCAGCCGGTGCAAACCTGGACCGATCCCCAGCGGTGGTTTGGCGTGATGCTCACCCAGGCCCGCTAATTCAGGGACAATCCACGGAATTGAGGGGAGCAGTCTAGACTGGAGCAGCGTCTCTTGAAGCGTCTCTAGATAGGTGGAGGGGGCGATCGCCCTTGGACTCATCAGAATAACTTATTGGTTTGCCGAAAAACAACATAAAATTCAACACAAGGGGTTTTACCCCTCACCCCCAAAATGGCATACTATGTTAAGTAGATGCACCCTGATGGTTGGGAGAGTTTCCAAATGGCTCTCCCTTTTTTATTTTTTCAATCTATAATTTCGGCGGCAACTGCTGTCCCCATTCTGGTTCTCCCCACTAAAGCCAGAGGGATCCAAGTATTAAGATAGAAAACGAGCCGAACAAGACTGCCTCCGGGTGGTAGAGGCGTTTTTGGAGACCTGCACAGCGAGATTGATATGTTTGAAGCCCTTGCCGATCGCCTAGAAGGAGCCTGGAAAAAGCTTCGCGGTCAAGACAAAATTTCCGAGTCAAATATTCAGGAGGCCCTCCGGGAGGTGCGGCGGGCGCTGCTGGAGGCAGATGTCAACCTCCAGGTGGTCAAGGCATTCGTTGCCGACGTGCAGCAAAAAGCCCAGGGGGCGGATGTCGTCGCTGGCGTACGCCCTGACCAGCAGTTCATCAAAATTGTCTACGATGAGCTGATGGCCGTTATGGGAGAAACCAACGCGCCCCTGGCCCAATCGGAAACCGCGCCCACCATTGTTCTGATGGCGGGTCTTCAGGGAACCGGGAAAACCACCGCATCGGCCAAGCTGGCGCTTCACCTGCGTAAGCAAAACCGCACCGCCATGCTGGTGGCCACCGACGTCTATCGCCCCGCCGCCATTGACCAGCTCATTACCCTCGGTAAGCAAATCGACGTACCGGTATTTGAGCTAGGCGCGGATGCCAACCCGGTGGAGATTGCCCGCCAGGGGGTTGAGCAGGCCAGGGCCGATGGCGTTGACACGGTGATTATCGACACCGCCGGACGTCTGCAAATTGACCAGTCCATGATGGCCGAGCTGGCGGAGATCAAGCGGGTCGTCAGTCCCCATGAAGTGTTGCTGGTGGTAGACGCCATGACGGGGCAAGAGGCCGCCAACCTGACCCGCACCTTCCACGAAGAGATTGGCATCACCGGGGCCATCCTCACCAAAATGGACGGCGACACTCGAGGGGGAGCCGCCCTCTCGGTGCGCAGCATTTCGGGCCAGCCCATCAAATTTGTCGGCGTTGGCGAGAAAGTGGAAGCCCTCCAGCCCTTCTACCCCGACCGCATGGCCTCCCGCATTTTGGGCATGGGTGACGTACTCACCCTGGTAGAAAAGGCCCAGGAGGAGGTGGATCTGGCGGAAGCCGAGAAGATGCAGGAAAAAATCCTCTCGGCCCAGTTTGACTTCAACGACTTTCTCAAGCAAACCCGCCTGCTGAAGACGATGGGGTCCCTGGGGGGGCTGGCCAAAATGATTCCCGGCATGAACAAGCTGACGGGCGACCAGCTCGAACAGGGGGAGAGCCAGCTCAAGCGGGCCGAAGCCATGATCAATTCCATGACCGTGGAAGAGCGGCGCAACCCCGACCTGCTGGCCGGTTCTCCTAGCCGCCGCAAGCGCATTGCTCGCGGTTCGGGCCATGACCTGAATGACGTGAGTAAGCTGGTGAGCGATTTCCAGAAGATGCGATCGCTCATGCAGCAGATGGGCCAGGGGAATTTTATGCCTGGTATGGGTAACCTGTTCGGTGGCGGGATGCCGGGAATGGGCGGCATGCCTGGTATGGGAGGGATGCCCGGCATGGGCGGTGCTCCCCGTCCGGGGTGGCGAGGCTACCCGTCTCCTGGCGGCAGTAAGAAGAAAAAGAAGGGCAAAAAGAAGAAGGGGTTCGGCACCCTTTGAGGCACGTCGCGAATTTAGCGCCGATTGATTGACAACTCCCACGGCTGCTCCGTAAAAATAGGGTGACCCGTTTTTCTGTAGCAGTACGCGATCGAGGCACTCGTGAAGCACCTGGAACCGACCAAGCTTTTTGTTGCTGTTTGTCTCCTGGCTTCGGTTGCTTCGCTGTCGGCGCTGAAAGGGTTTATCCCCCGCCCCCAAATCTGGGGGACTTATTTTTGGTTCATCACCTATCAGTTTGGCTTCACGCGGCGGGGCCTGGTGGGCACCCTGATGGAGCCGTGGCTGCAGGGCGTCGATCCAGACACCGCCGAGGCGCGACTGGTGGTTGTCCATATTGTGTTGCTGCTGGCTTTGGTGGGCCTGATTCTGGTGCTGGCCGGTCGCTTCATCAGGCATACTCGATCCGTGGCGGCGGCAATTTTGTGCGCTGTTTTTCTCAGTAGCCACTTCCTGACGACGATTGCCTACAACGGGCGCTACCCCGACCCGCTGATTGCCGTGCTGCTGGTCTTGATGGCGATCGCCCTTGAACGTCGCGCGCGATTGCCCATGGCCATGGGGCTGCTCATCATTGGCACCCTGATGCACGAAATGTTTCTGATCTTTGCCTGTCCGCTGATTCTCTTCGGCCTGTATAAATCCCACTGGCAGCCGCAGTCCAGGTTCCCAGTTAAGAAATTTGCCCAGGTTCTGGTTATTTTCCTGATCCACGCGGGGCTGATGGCGCTGCTCATCGTGCGTGCTGAAACGCCATCCAGTCAGTTCATGGCAATTTTTCAAAATGCCGGGATTTCCGAAGACGTGGCGAGAACGGTGCTGGAGGTGCAGTTGAGCCAGGGAACCGGGGAAGCGCTATCCTACATGGCGGCAAAATGGCAAATTAACTGGATGAATGGCATCCTGGCCTCGATTTATTCCCTATTTCCCAGTGGGGTCATGCTGCTGATTTATTGGACGAACTTTTCTGGCGATCGCCCCCCGTTCAAAGCTCAGTCTAATTTCTCCCGCACGACTTATTTCACCCTGTTCCTATTTTCCTGCTATGGGTGCCTATCCATTTTGGCCCTCGCCTGGGACTTATCCCGATTTCTGCAGTTTGCTAACCTCACGACGCTTCTCACCTGTGTTTTAGATACCCTGATAGCCGATTGCCCGACCGCAGAGCGCGATTCCTGGGCGCTGCCCCATCAAGATGCCAATGACCCGAAAAATTATTCGATACGCTAGTTTGTGGCTGGGGGTGGTAACCGCCCTGTTTTACCTGTGTCTGCCCGCTGGCTACCTGTATTTTGAGCACGGTGGCCTCATCAAGCCCTACGTGACAGATGCCCTCTCAACCCCCCTGGGGCAGGTCGCCCGGCAGGGCATTCAGTATTACAATCGCAACCTGACGGAGAAGAAAAAACGGACTCCAGACATCATTCAGTTTCCCCTGGATGCCGGGTGTCTACTCCGAGGGCCTAAGTTCAAAAACGCCTTAGACCCCTGTAAGGTCAAACTCGCGAACGTTAAGCCCAATAAAATTGTGCAGTCGCCCTATCTGCCGCTGCTGCCGGGGAATTATACGGTCGCCATGCAGGTGGGCAAGCCTTCAAACCGCTGCGTCATTACGGCGGATGTCCTCAGAGCTACGAAACGCGAGAATCAGCCGATCGCCCACCAGATCCTTGATGTTGCCCAGGCCCATCAGACGGTCTCGGCCAGTTCCGATGACCAGGCTGATAAGGACTCAACCGCGCGATCGCTCACCTCCGAAATGACATTTCGCGTTACATTGTGGGACTTTTTGGTGAACGCCAGCTACCAGATCCGTCTACCAAAGGTCAGGCGATGCCGGGGCTACCTGACCACCGAGCTAGTGCGGCGATAAATTTGCAACAAGAGGCGAGGTTTTACCGCCCTGAGGGCTGAGGTTTGAGGCTCCTAGCCCAAAGGCGCAGGGTTTTATAAAGTTCCGGAACGGCTGGATTGCCTGTGAAGAGCTAAGATGTTAAAATGCACTATCTATGCAAACTTGCGTCGGTCTGGGTGCCGAGTTCGCAGGCGGGTCGTACCAGACCGGCAGTCTGCCGCAGGTGAGCCTGTCTAGCACAAGCCTTCAAAGTAACTTTTAGAGCACATGATCAAGCTACGACTCAAGCGGTACGGCAAAAAGCGTGAAGTAAGCTATCGGATTGTGGCGATGAACAGTCGCGATCGCCGGGATGGACGCCCCTTAGAAGAGCTGGGGTTCTATAATCCCCGCACCGATGAAACCCTGCTCGACGTTCCCGCCATCGTCAAGCGCCTCAAAGAAGGCGCACAACCTACGGATACCGTACGACACATTTTAGAAAAAGCAAACGTCTTTGAGCAGGTATGAGCCGATTCTTCCTGTTAAGCCCCTAGCGCGTTTACGACCATTAAGCCGTGTCCAACGTCACTCCTGCTGATTCATTCACCAATGAAGCCGCCATGCCTGTCGGAGCGCAAAAGCCCGATTACATGGCCCTTTTAGCCTTCCTGATTCACCCTTTTCTCGATTCGCCCGACGCCCTCAAGCTCGACTGCGAGACTTCGCCGCGAACAGGGCGGGTTTTAGTGCGGCTAGCAATTGAAGGCGAAGACAAGGGGAAAGTCTTTGGCCGGGGCGGTCGCAACTTACAGGCCGTACGTACTGTTGTCCAGACGGCAGCAGAAACCGTTGGTCAATCTATCCACATTGAAGTGTTTGGCAGCCAATCGGGAGGCCGGGGGGGCGATCGCGATGATGATTCGGGTCATGCTGCAGACTCGCGCCAAGCTCCTCGGCGCTCATCCAGAACCCGTTCCCACAAGCCGTCTTAGAACCTGCTTAAACTCATTGCGTCAATCCATTCAGAGGTTGGGGTTGGGAGATTTTAGCCGGATTTTTTGATGGACACCTGAATAGATGATCTTCATTTTTGGTAAGGTTTTCCAAAAGATGGGGTAGCAAAGGCCCAACTATCTGGGCATTTGAGGAATCCCTGGGAGATAATAAATAATCAAACCTGGCCTAAGGAGGTGAAGTTTAAGCGTGGCAGAAATTCGTTTAGGGGAAAGTGAATCCATTGAGTCAGCCCTAAGACGTTTTAAAAAGAAAATTCAAAAGGCGGGCATTTTGTCTGAAGTCAGGCGGCGTGAGCGTTACGAAAAGCCCAGCCTACGGCGTAAGCGCAAGCTAGAGGCGTCGCGTAAGCGCAACCGATAGGAGCATTTTTGGCCCAACTTGTCTGGCTCACCTGGCCAACCGAGCTAATCTTCTATTAAGTGTCTGGATCTAAATAAAGCACGTGCCACCAAAGCTTTGTTTATTTGCGGCTACCTGCTTAACCCTTTAGAAAAAATTAGTGCGAATTGGGACGCTTGAATCGAACGCGCTAGGCTAGGATTTGAGCGTCTTTTTTATTTCTGCCAGTCCATCTCTTGTTTGATATAGCGCTACGCTTTCGTGTTAGGACGCTCCAGAGGTGTGGAACCCCCGCGTCGCGGGGGTTCCACACTCAAACCTTAGCCCGTAGGGCTATAAAAGTGGATGACAAACAAACTAGATGACAAAAACGGTAACCATTGACCTTCTGCATCCCGAAAATGCGATCGCCTTTTCCAATCCCCGCCACGACATTCTGCAGCAGCTCAGCCGTCTCACAGGGGCCACCGTAGTTCTGAGGGGGCAGGAACTGGTGATTTCCGGTACCGAAGGGGCGGTGGAGCAGTGTGTGCAGCTGGTGCGATCGCTCGAACCTTACTGGAGTGAAGGAAAGACCATCACAGGCGTTGATTTGCTCACGGTACGCCACGCTTTAGATACCAATCGCCAGGAAGAACTCACCTCCTTACAGCATGATGTGCTGGCCCGCACCCGTCGGGGGGAAGATATCCGAGCCAAAACCCTGCGTCAGCGCCAGTACGTGCAGGCCATCCGCACCCGTGATTTGACCTTCTGCATCGGCCCGGCAGGGACAGGTAAAACGTTTCTAGCCGCCATCCTGGCGGTGCAGGCTCTGCTCAATAATGAATTTGAGCGGCTGATTCTCACCCGCCCCGCCGTTGAAGCGGGCGAAAAGCTGGGATTCCTGCCGGGGGATCTCCAACAAAAAATTAACCCCTATCTGCGCCCGCTCTACGACGCCCTCTACGAGATGATCGACCCGGCCAAGATCCCCAGCCTGATGGAGCGGGGCATTATTGAGGTCGCCCCTCTGGCCTACATGCGGGGCCGGACGCTGACCAACGCTTTCGTCATCCTCGACGAAGCCCAAAACACGACCCCAGCCCAGATGAAAATGGTGCTGACTCGCCTGGGGTTTGGCTCACGCATGGTGGTCACGGGGGACGTTACCCAAACTGACCTGCCACTCCAGCAGCAGTCGGGGCTGATGGTGGCCCAGGAAATCCTCAAGCATGTGGAGGGTATCGCCTTCTGCAAGCTCACCCAGGCCGACGTGGTGCGTCATCCGCTGGTGCAGCGGATCGTGGAAGCCTATGAGAAGTGTGGCCGCTGACTATTCCTGGCGCATGATCTCGTCCTGGCGCATGATCTCGCCGCTCTGGTGAATGCCCGTTTCCTGGCGCGGGTAGCGCTCCATCAAGGCACGCACCTGCTCCGCTTTGTAGGAACTGCGGGTGAGAGGTGACGACACTACCTGAAGGAAGCCCATCACCTCACCCACCTCGCGCCAGGCAGCAAACTGCTCCGGTGTCACAAAGTCTTTTACGGGTAGATGCTTGGGACTGGGTTGGAGGTATTGCCCAATGGTGAGAATATCGCAGTCCACCGCTCGCAAATCGGCCATCACCTGGCGCATTTCTTCATCGGTTTCTCCCAGGCCCACCATCAAACCGGATTTGGTGTAGACCGAGGGGGCCACCTCACGGGCCAGCCGCAGCACCTCCAGGGTGCGCTGATAGTTTCCCTGGGGCCGCACCCGCCGGTAGAGCCGGGGCACGGTTTCTGTATTGTGGTTGAGGACTTCGGGCTGGGCCGCCAGGATGTGGCGCAGGGCATCCCAGTTGCCACAGAGGTCAGGGATCAGCACCTCAATAGTGGTACCTGGAGAGCTGGCGCGAATGGCGTGGATGACCGCCGCAAAGTGGGAAGCGCCCCCGTCTGGCAAGTCATCCCGGTTAACGGAGGTGATCACTACATGGTTCAGGTTCATGCGCCGCACCGCCTCTGCCAGCCGTCCGGGTTCGCTGGGGTCGAGGGGCTTGGGCTTTTTCTCGAAGTCAATGTCGCAGTAGGGGCAGGCGCGGGTACAGGCTGGCCCCATCATCAGAAAGGTGGCGGTGCCATTGTTAAAACACTCGCCAATGTTGGGACAGGAGGCTTCCTCACAGACCGTGTTTAGCCCCAGATCTCGAAGAATTTCTTTAATGTTGCCCACCCGCTGCCACTGGGGAGCTTTTACTCGCAGCCAGTCGGGCTTTGATGTTTGAATAGTCACGTCCTGCCTCATTCCTGTTGATTTGGACCTGTAGCGGTTCAGTGCCAATCATAGCAAGAACGAGGCGGACGTTTTAGGAGCGACACCGCAGGGTGCGTTATGGTGTAAACCCAACGCACCGCCGAGCCAGGGTTTGGTACGTTACGCAGGGCGTTGACACACCCTACCAGGCCGAAAAATCGCCCAGTTAAGGGTCGGGTTAGACGTCGTACATCCGAGCTTCGAAGGCTTCCGGAAATTCGCGGCAATAGTCTTCGAAGGCGGCGCGATTGGGTTCCTGTTGCCGGAGATCGGAGCGGGCGGCCAGGATTTCCTCAACGATGTCCCAGGCGGTGGCGGCCTCAGCGGACATCACGCCATATTTGTCGGAAACAAACCGGGCATATTCGCGGGCTTCCTCAAGTTGCCGCTCGAGGGACTTGGGAGATTGTGGGATAACGGGGATGGAAAACGGGGCAGATTGGGTGCGGGCCGAAGAGATGGAATAGGTCATGGTGTTTACCTCGCTCAATCGCGTGACGCCAGCCGTGATAGCGACTGCTGCGCTCCTCACATCAGCGTGTACTATTCCACTCTATTCGATAATTTTCAGAAATAGCAACGCTGTAGAAATATAAATTGATTTTATCAATAGTCAGTACTCCTTAATGTTAGTACTGGCTCTGTTACATCCTGTAATTTCACCTGCAGTCGGCCCTCATTGTTGACCCACGCTATCCTGATAGACAAACCCCTCGACGCAAAAAGCACCATGACTCAAGCTCAACCATCCCCACGGATTTGCATTCTGGGCGGGGGCTTTGCTGGCCTCTACACGGCGCTAAACCTGGATGCGCTGCCCTGGCAGACCGCCCAGAAGCCAGAGATCGTCCTGGTTGACCAGCGCGATCGCTTCGTCTTTTCGCCTTTACTCTACGAGCTGGTCACGGGCGAGCTACAAACCTGGGAGATTGCCCCGCCCTACACCGAGCTGCTGGCCAACACCCGCGTCTGGTTTCAGCAAAATACAGTTGCCCGCATCGATGTAGCAGGCAAGGCCGTTCAGTTTGAAAACGGCACCGCCCTACCCTACGACTATCTTGTCATCGGGCTGGGAGGCGAAACGCCCATGACGATGGTGCCCGGTGCCGCCAACCATGCCATTCCTTTTCGCACCGTCGCCGATGCCTACCGGCTTAAAGAGCGGCTCCGCAACCTGGAGGATTCGTCCCAGGAGAAAATTCGCGTGGCGGTGGTAGGCGGCGGCTACACAGGGGTGGAGCTGGCCTGCAAGCTGGCAGACCGATTGGGCGATCGCGGCAGAATTCGCATCATTGAGCTGAGCGACCAGATTTTGCGAACCTCCGCCGAGTTTAACCGCAAAGCAGCGACAAAGGCTTTGGGCGATCGCGGCGTGTGGATTGACCTGGAAACCAAAGTCACCCAGATTACGGAAGACAGCCTCTCCCTGGAATTCCGTGAACAGGTGGACACTATTCCCGTGGATCTGGTGATCTGGACGGTGGGCATCAAGGTGGCAGATGCCATCACAACCCTGCCCCTGAAGAAAACCGATCGCCAGCAAATTGTGGTCACTCATACCCTCCAATCGGTGGATGACCCTACCGTATTTGCCCTGGGAGATCTGGCGGATGTGCGGGATGCCACTGGCCAACTGGTGCCCACCAGCGCCCAGTCTGCCCTACAGCAAGCGCAATACGCCGCCTGGAATATCTGGGCCTTGATGACGGATCGTCCGCTGCTGCCCTTCCGCTACCAGCACCTGGGCGAAATGATGACCCTGGGGGTAGATGACGCCACCCTCTCAGGGTTGGGCATCACCCTCAGTGGCTCTGTTGCCCACGTTGCTCGCCGTCTGGCCTACCTGTACCGCATGCCTACCCTCGACCATCAAATCAAAGTGGGGGTCAACTGGATTGCCAAGCCCATCCGGGAACTGCTATCTCTTTGAGAAAGTTAAAGTAAGTTTCTGGCCCAACCTATGAACCAACGACCCCAGGTAATTTTTTTAGACGGTGTCGGCACCCTTTTTGGCGTTCGGGGCAGCGTTGGCATGATATACGCACAAATTGCCCGTCGGTTTGACCTGGACGCGGATGCCGAGGCGCTGAATCAGGCTTTCTTTCAAAGCTTTCGAGAAGCGCCGCCCATGGCCTTTCCGGCAGTGGAGGTGACCTTAGTGCCCCAGCGAGAGTTTGAGTGGTGGCGGGCGATCGCCCACCAAACCTTTCAGAGAGCGGGCTACGGTGTTGCCTTTTCCCGCTTTGGCGAATTCTTTGACGCCCTCTACGAACACTTTGCCACCGCCGAGCCGTGGTTCCTCTACGATGACACGCTGATCGCCCTTAAGTACTGGCAAAGTCAGGGCGTTCCCCTGGGTTTGATCTCCAACTTTGATTCTCGCATCCACCGGGTGCTGCCCGCCCTGGGTCTGGATCGGTTCTTTACCTCAGTGACTATTTCAACGGAGGTGGGAGCTGCCAAACCCGACTACAAAGTGTTTGAAACCGCTTTAAAGAAGCACGGCTGTGAACCCACTGCGGCATGGCACATTGGCGATAGCTTTCGGGAAGATTATAAAGGAGCCAAAGCTGCTGGCATGCGGGCCATCTGGCTGAAGCGGAGGGAGGGATGAACTACTCCCTCTCCCAACTGAACCAGATGCCCCAGGCGGAATTCACCGCTGCCCTGGGAGACGTGTTTGAGCAAACTCCGGCGATCGCCCACGCAACCTGGCATCAGCGCCCCTTTGCCAGCCTTGAGGAACTGCATCAAGCGATGGTGCAAGTCCTCCATACCCTCAGCCCAGAGGAGCAACTGGCGCTGATTCAGGCCCATCCAGAACTAGGGAGCAAAGCCAGGATGGCGGATGCATCGGTGGCGGAGCAGGCGGGGGCAGGGCTGAATTGCCTCAGGGCTGAAGTCTATGAGCGCTTTCAAAGCCTTAACCAGCGCTACCGGGCTGCCTTTGGCTTTCCGTTTATCATTGCGGTCAAGCATCACACGCAAGACAGCATCCTGGCCGCCTTTGAACAGCGGCTCACCCACTCGCCCCAGGAAGAAAGGCGGCAAGCGCTGGCGGAAATTGCCCAAATTGCCTGGTTGCGCCTGGTTGATTGGGTAGCAGATTAGCGAAAAAAAAATCTCTATCCGGCTGAGGGTTGGGGTTGCGATCGCTCCGTCGCGTAGACCAGCAGATGACGGATGCGATCCAACTCGATCTCCGTGAGGTAATCCACTGCCCAGTTGGCCTGCCGCTGAATCATGTGGTACGGGTAAGTGTTAGCCACCCCCACGACCATAACCCCGGCTCGCTTGGCCGCCGTGATGCCCGCAGGCGTATCCTCAATGGCGAGGCAGTTTTGCGGTGCTAAGTCCAGTTGGGGATAGGCGTGACGCAGTTGCTCAATGGCCAGCAGGTAGCCATCGGGGTCGGGCTTGCTGGCTGTGATGTCATCTCCGGCCACAATCACCGCCACGCTGTCCGCCAGCCCCGCCCGCTGCAGCACCAGCTCAACCTCACCGCGCACCGCACCGCTGACCACGGCAATGGGGATGCGGGCCACCCGCAGTTGATAGACCAGGTCGGCTACCCCCGGATAGATGGGCAGCTTCTCCAGGGTACCGAGCTTTTGCCGATAGGCCTGGGACTTGCGGGCGATCAGTTCCTGCAAATACTCATCGCTGAGCACCCGCCCCCGCCGCGAAAATAACTCTAGCAGACAGGCGCGATCGCTCCGGCCCACGCAGACCTCCCGATACTCCCCCGGTTTGGGGCGGAGGTTTTCCTCAATCAGCAGCTCTTCAATTAACTTTTCGTGGAGCGGTTCGTCGTTGATAATGACGCCATTGAAATCAAATAGAACCGCCTTCAGCCCGGTACCCATTGTTGCTTACCCAGTGCTTCAAACTCTGCATAGGCCGAGAAGTTGGGCTTCTGGCCCAGCATGGGCTTAACGCCGTGTGTCACCTGCTGCACCCACCATACATCATCCGTACGCACAGCCCCAAACCCGGCGGTGCCCATCCAGGCATCCACACTGCCCGCTGCGTAATCTTTAATGTAAGGCTCCTCAAAGATTTCGGTGAGCCAGGTGGTATGCCGCAGGGTAGATTGGTTGCCGTCGAGGATAATCACCTCGCCCCCCACGGTCAGCAATCGGAAGCACTCCTGCAGTACCTGGCAGGAGACCAGGGGCGGCAGTTCGTGGAACAGCAGGGAAGCCGTCACCAGGTCAAAGGAGGCGTCGGGGAAGCCGGTTTGCTCTGCCTGACTCTGGTGAAATTCAATCTCCAGGCTAGCCTTGCGAGCCTTTTCATCCGCCACCACCAGCATGTAGGGGGAGAGATCCAGACCGATGACCTGGGCATCAGGAAAATTGCGCTTTAGCAACAGGGTGGTGGATCCTGTGCCACAGCCCAGGTCTAGGATGCGGCGGGGACGGCACTGTATGCGCTGGATCACGCTCTGCCGCACCCAGTCTTCGTTGGGCGGCAGGGCATAGCGAGTGATGGGGTCGTAGGTAACGGCAGCATCTACCGTGAGGTAGCCGCCGCTGATGCCATGGAAGTTTTGGCTGATGTAGTACTGCGGATATTCAAAGTCAGGCCGACGGAAGCGATCGCTCTCCGCCTCCCAGTCCTTACTGTCGCGGTATCGTTGCATAGCTTCCCGATCGACCAGCAGGGATCCGGCGACGGGGGCGATGAATCGCTCAAAAAGGGTGTCTTTGCGAACTGTCATGGCAAGTGACTCAGAGGCGAGGACGACGGAGCTTTCCTTTACAAAGTGTAATGAATTTCGGGCGCACTGTGCATGATGACGAGGATTCCCAGAATCTATCGGCGTGAAGATGCGGGATTACCACAGATTATTGGATCCTACAAGGAGATGATCAAGCGCAAAACGGCTGAAGGGATTTTTGAAAATATCCACAGCTCGATGCCAAGCGGTCGTGACAAGGTAAGTTAAACGGTTCATCTTTAACTTTCCACCAGACGATGAGTGATCTGGGTGCGATCGCCCCAGTGAATGCGCAGGATCGACCCAACAGTCAGACCAAGGGCCGAGTGACTGGTAATGAGTTTGACGTTGGTTTAACACCCCATTTGCAACGAGAAAGACGAGAGGATTTTAATATGGTAGGGAATTTATTAGTTTGGCTAGCAACGGCCCTCAGCCTCATGGTGGTCGACATTATTGTGCCGGGGGTGCGACTGGAAACGCTGCCAGCAATTTTGATTGCCACCGCTTCCATCGGCCTGGTCAATGCCTTTGTTAAACCTGTTATTTCCACGCTTTCGCTGCCGCTCACCTTTTTGAGCTTTGGCCTTTTTTCCCTGGTGGTAAATGGGCTTTGCTTCTGGCTGGCGTCGGTGCTGGTTCCGGGTTTTGCAGTGCGTGGTATTTTGGCCTTTATTCTGGGGCCAGTCGTGCTTTCGCTAGTTAACTCCTTTTTGAACAAGTACTTTGCCGAGAAATATCCGGCTCTGGAAGCGCGCAACAAAACCGATATGCCTTCTGAGACCTAGGTGCAAAGGTTTTGAAGGAACGATTAAGTGGAACTGCATTGAAAAAAACGAAGGTTAGAAAACCGGGGGAGCGCCCCACCGGTTTTCTAACATGAATTTAATTGTGCTGACCTACTCAGCAAGTCTGTCAACAGTAACGGAGGTTAACATGCCCTACGAAACCCTTGATAATTTGCCTCAAGATATTCAAGGCTCCATGCCTGAATACGCCCAGCGAGTGTTCATGACGGCTTACAACAGTGCCGAGTCCGATGGTATGTCCCATGAGGGCGCGACCCAGGTGGCCTGGGATACGGTCAAGCATGAGTATGTCCAGGATGAGAACGGCCAGTGGCACCGCACCGAACCCCGCATTGGCAGCAACTATCCTCTGGCGAGCCAACCCCAGTCCTGAGCGATCGCCCGTTCGATCAGAATGGGTTGGATATTTCAGCAAGGTGCGATCGCCTGATGGTTGTGAATTAAATAATTTGCAAATCATCCCATTTGTAGGGGCATGGCATTGCCATGCCCCTACAACGTCGGCAATGCCATGCCCCTACGACGTTGGCAACACCATGCCCCTACTTCGCCTCTTCAATGGGAGAAGCGTCGGCACGGGGGGACCACCATTCTCTCAACCAGCGGATGAAGCGTTGGGCGATCGCCTCTTGGGGCTGCCCCAGCGCCCGATTATAGCTGGCGTAAGCTTCGCGATAGCGGTTCAGGCCATGGAGGGCAATGCCGCGAAACTGCCACGCCTCCACATGGTTGGGCCGCAAAGCCAGGGCGGCATCACAGCTTGCCAGGGCCTCTTGATAGCGCCCCAGGCATACCAGCACAATGCCTCGCAGCGTCCAGGCTTCGTAGTCATCGGCATCCAGGCGAATTGCCCAATCTAAATGAGCCAGGGCTTCTTCGTACTGTCCAGCTTCAACCAGGTTAAGACTTGTGCGGCAGGGGGAAGCATCGCGGAAAGCCCAGCCCTGTCGGGAAGCCAGATGTTCGCGGCACGATAGGTGAGAGGAAGCGGGAAGGTCGTACATGGGAATCAGTGGTAGAGCAACGATCGTGCAGGAAGACTCAGTGAAATCTCGGATAAATGAGTCGAAAGGATAAAGCACAGATGAAGTCTCCGTAATTTTATCCACTTTCAGCATGGGCCTTCTTTCGCCAACCCGCTGTGATCTTCTATCCTATTTTTTGTGAACCTGATGCTGACCGTGCGTGATCATTGTCACCTGAGTAGGTCGGCCTGACCTTACACAGGTCAGCTTAGTAACGCAATGCCAGTTGCCACGATCCCCACAAGTACGAACTGCAGCGCTCCCATCAGGTTTGCAAAACCCGCTTTTTGTTGTTACGCGCCTTGTCCTGTAGGTCATCGGTAGACATCGCCTCAGCTCCCTTCGGGGCCACCGATTCCAGGGCATACATTTCCACCATTAACGCCTCATGGACGCCCGCAATTAGCGCTGGCCCTTCTAGGGCACCCACCCGGAGCAGGGCACCGATGTGATAGACCGTGCCAGGGGCCAGTCCAGCCGCCCTTGGCGACTCGATGAGATGCTCCAGACGATAAATCGACGTGCTGGCGATCGCCCCCTCCCTTACCAGACCAAGACCGAGGGTTTCTCCGGCGATCGCTGGTTTGGCATAGAATTCGACGCAAATTTGGGGCTGGAGCCGCAGCAGGGCGATCGCTCCAGCCCCTAAAAATTCTACAGTCACAGCGAGGGTAAAGGCTTGCTCGACGGCCAGTACTGAGGTTGCTTCGTCCGCAGGTTGGGCGATCGCCGCCAGGTCAGACAGGCGGCAGCGAATGGGAAGAATGGAAAAGCCGACCTCGTGCATAGTCGCAAAACCTTCATCTGCAAGACTTTCAAAGCAAATGCCAGTCCTCAGACCGAAAGAGTACCCAGTCTGGGTACTGCCAGCCCCCAGACGAGTCTGACATGATGTGAACAGTTGAGGGAGCGAGAGCGGAACGCCTGAAAGCCAAATCCAGCAACCGCTTCAGCCCCCTGCAACTGGTTCAATCCCTTAGTCAATCACTCACTTAATTAACTGCGAGGAACTCCATTATGGCAGATACAGCATCTATCAAGAAAGTCGGGACCAACATTCCTGTGCAAATCGGCGCGACCGAAACCTACTCCAAGAACGTTCTCGGCCCCGTTTCCTTTACCCTGTGTAACCTGCAAATCCGGGGTCTGGCTGAAGAGCCTGAGCAGCCTAAGAACGTTTCTCCCGCCCAGTCTCCCTACATCGTTGCTTCCAACGAGCAGCTCGAAGTCAGCGTTGACATCGAGTTCAATACCAGCCCGCTCACCCGTCTGCTGCTCTGCCTGGGCACCAAACTGACGGTTTGCTTCTCCTTCGAGGGCATTGGTGCAAAGGCCGTTGAACTCGACCTCGAAGAAATGATGATCACCGAGAAGGATGTCTTTAAGTACACCCTGACCTGGGAAGGCACCCCCGATGCTGCTGGCCTGACCGCTGGCTTCTACGGCATCGCTGCTGTGGCTACCGTTGGGCCTGTTGAGCATCCTTGCGCACCCAAGTGTGCCATGGGCTTTGGCTACATCGCTGGTTTACTGCTTCAGGTTTACGACGCGTTCGAAGCTCACTAAATCTGGCAGTTTTGCCCGCATCATTTCACGCCTTGACCAGTGAACCCTTTGGGGTTGCGCTCTGTGACCCCATTGGTTCTTCCATGCTGACCATCTGTGCTGATGCTTCAGCGGGCTTTCATTCAACTACCCCTTAGAACCTATCCGAAAACCCCGTTAGGGGTTTGGAAATTCCAAAACTCTACAAGTTTTCGGATAGGCACGCAGTCAACCCTATCAACCCCAAGGAGTTTAACCATGACGGATATCGCAATCAAGAAGGCCGGTTCGCAAATCTCCAAGCAGCTCGGCGGCACCGAAACCTACTCCAAGAACGTTCTCGGCCCGGTTGCCTTCACCCTCTGCAACCTGCAGATCCGGGGTCTGGCCGATGAGCCTGAGGAGCCTAAGAACGTTGCCCCCACCCAGTCTCCCTACATCGTGGCTTCCAACGAGCAGTTTGAAGTAAGCGTTGACATCGAGTTCAACACCAGCCCACTGACCCGCCTGCTGCTCTGCCTGGGCACCAAGCTGACGGTTTGCTTCTCCTTCGAAGGTGTGGGTGCCAAGGCCGTTGAAATCGACCTGGAAGACACCGACCTGACCCGCAAGGACGTGTTCAAGTACACCCTGAGCTGGAAAGGCACGCCTGAAATGGCCGAACTGACCGCTGGTTTCTACGGCATCGCCGCTGTAGCCACCGTTGGCCCCATCGAGCACCCCTGCGCACCCAAGTGTGCCTACGGCTTTGGCTACATCGCTGGTGCTCTGTTCCAGGTCTACGATGCATTTGAAGCCCACTAGTCGGTCATTTGCTATTTCACCCTCACCCCAAACCCCTCTCTCAAAGAGGGCGAGGGGCTTTGAAACGGACATCCGTTCCGGCTCTCCTGCTCCCGCCAACGGAGCAGGGGCTGGGGGATGAGGGCTAATGCTAATCGCTCGATCGTGATCAGCGTGGGAGGGCAAGAACGCCAGTGCTGCTTCACCCTCCCGCCCTGACAATCTACTTCACAGTCCTTCTGGGGCGAGTTCAGCATCCCTGACCACTCCAGAAGGATATTCCAGATTTTCCATCTGTTAACGGGAGGAACAACGATGGGTATTTCAGGACAAACGCTTAATGGCAAGCTTGATACACAGCTTGATACTCAGGATCACACGCAACTCAGTGACCTCGGCTGGGAAACCCAGGCCCAATTTACCCTCAAGCGTCAGACACGGCAGGCTGGGGCAGCTCAGCAAACCCGCCTGGTGATCCACTGCCAGGACACAGGGGAGAGCCGTATCCTTGACGACATCTTTGCAGACGCTCAGTTGGAGGCGATCGCCCACTGGCTGGCTTTTTCCGAAGACTTTGAGATCCTATCCCCTTCGCTTGAAACACCTGAAGGGGCTGTCACCACCAAGGATGTGGAGCCAGCAGCGGCAGAAGCCGCCCCAGAGGAAGCTGAAGAGGCTATGGCTAAACCGCCACGGCCAGTTTCCGTACAGATTCGCCAGGTGCGACTATCGCAGGCGCTCCGGGCAGCGGTGCCCCTGGTGTTTAACGCCGAACATACCCAGCGCAGCGGAGCAGTTATCGGTCAGGTGCCTTTTACCGTCCAGGTGGGATTTAGCCTGTCGCAGTCAGGGGCGATCGCCTCAGATTTGCGGGGGCAGGCCCAGGTCTTCGCGATGAATCGGTCAACGGGAGACCTGCTCAATCTGGGGGACTTTGGCGACCTTCCCCTCACCCCTGTTCGCGGGGGGTATTTGACCACGGTGTCGGGGGTGCGATTTGATGAGCCGGGGATTTATCACCTCAAGCTTCTACTGCGATTGCACGACTGCCCGACGATTCCGGGATACTTTGAGATTCCCTTACTTCAGGCAATTTAATGGCGATCGGTGCAATGGCAACGGGGAGGCGGGACGGCGCAGGAACAGTCCCCTCCCCCCCACGGTGTTCCTCCCGGAACCAGAGGTGCAGCACCGCTGTACCTCTGTTTTTTGGTGCTGGGGTGCCCAACGGTCGGAACCTATCAGGGCACCGCTCACCGCTTCTGACAATAGGCAAGGTGACGCAGACGCCGCTGGCGAGGGCGGGGATTAGATGCTTGCTGGTGAGCCTCCAGGTTCTTGCGGTTGTAAAAGCACATCCATCGCTTTGCCGCAGGAGTGAGGGGTAATTGGGCTGGCCGGAGGGCTGGAGCTTCAACAATGCGCCCAGTACTGAAGTACAGGTAGCTAACGGGGGAGAGGAGGTAAATTGAGGCGATCGCCCCTCCCAAGCCCGCCGCAAAATGGGGAGGAAAGCGTCTCCGCCAACCAGGCGTGCTGATCCGTTGATCAGGTTGATCGGCAACTTCCTGTTCAGGTATCAACTGCGGCTGGGCATCCCTTCCCTGGGCGAGTCTGCTGTCCATCACACAGGTGAGAAATGTGGTTAGGTTGGCGAACTGTGCCAGTCGAGAGAGGTCAAACGCCAATGCTAAAACCAGTACTGGCCCATAGCAGGCAAGGAGAAAGAAAGCAGTCCTGATGAGCGGTAAGGCCCTGCCCCCCAAGGCGTTATTTGAAAATTCGGGTTTCTTCAACCACCCCCAATAAATGAGCAGCATTCCCACACTGGGCAGCAGGGAGTAGGCCAGCCCCATGCTGGCATTCAAACCATGGCTGCGCCATATACCGGCCAGCATCACCAGGGAGCCACCCAAAGATTGGCCCAGCTTTCTTTCCAGAACCTGGCTGGCACGACGTTCGCTCATACCAAAGTTAAGAAAGGTGGTTCTAAATTCCTCCGATGGTTGGTTGGTGTGCAAGATCAGTATCACCAGTGCTAATGTACTTCCAAGCAGTACCAGGGCGCTGAAAACGGTGCGGCGGCGATCGCCCACTTTTTCGGTCGTTAGTAATGGCGTCAAGACTGAGTAGAGGATCAGCGGGAATGCTGAAATCAGGAACATCTCATGAATCAGCGTCCCGATCACTAAAATCAAAATGAACCCTAACCCGGCAGCCGTTGATCCGGCAAATATTGCGATCAAGATCAGA
This sequence comes from Synechococcales cyanobacterium, assembly GCA_035285585.1. Classification (GTDB taxonomy): domain Bacteria; phylum Cyanobacteriota; class Cyanobacteriia; order CAKZMO01; family CAKZMO01; genus JAYKGU01. The sequence goes on along the minus strand of JAYKGU010000005.1, from coordinate 27,640 downwards.
AGCACCGCCATGATGGCGTCCGCTTCCGCCGCATTGTAGGCGATCGTCCCTAAAAAATGGCTGCTAAAAAAGCAGGCCAGAAAAATGAAGGCATACCCAACTCGCTGCCGATGCCGCCGCAAAAATTCCCAAGCAAGGATGGCCGCCAATCCCCCAATCAAGATAAGCAGGATCACGTGAATTCCCACCAGTCCCAATCGAACCGCCTCTGGATCGCTGTTTTGAACCCAGGGAGAAACCAGGGTGCCCAAAAGCCCCCGCCGAATGAAGCCATGCTGATAGGTCGTCAGCCAGATATAAAGACCCAGCCCCCTGGCCCTTGGCACAAAGCCTTTTAGAATCGATAGAACACCCAGAACTGCCAGACCCAAGACTAAAATGTGTAGCTTCCAGGTCTGAAGAAATTTTGCGAACCAAGCGGCCATGCTTCCTCCGGCAGATGGACTAGGGGTAATCGAGTGTCTGATAGCCTGCAGCTTAATCTTCGACGGGGGCATCCCCCCCGTTGCGCTGCTGCTGGCGCTCCTGGAGTTTCAGCAAGATTTCGGCGTGAATTTCGCGGGTAATGGGGTAGAAATAGGCCAGCACAATGCCGATGAGCAGGCAAAAAGCGGGCAGGGGACCAATCACCAGACGGATGGCAAACAGGGCCGACTCGGGCTGGGGCGGTGGCGGTTCTCCCGGCCCAGCGGAGATGAATCCAGCCCATTCCAGAGCCTGCCCGACAAAGAAAATGCCCACGGCAAAGCCAATTTTTTGCAGCAGCGTCATGAAAGAGTAGAAAATGCCTTCCCGGCGGACTCCCGTTTGCAGTTCATCCAGCTCAATCACGTCGGGCAGCATTGACCAGGGCACCACGTAGGCGGTGGCAACGCCAAAGCTAGCTCCCAGAGCAAGAACGTACATCAGAGCCGTCTGGCCCGGCTGGAGCGCCAGCAGGCCCATTTGGATTAAGATCCAGAAACCCGTGCCAACAAAGTAAAGCCCCCGCTTACCAATGCGCTGACTCAAAGCACTACATACAAACAGCATGGGGATGGCCGCCCCCTGCACCGCCAGGGCCACCAGGAAAAAGGTGTTTTGCCCCATCCAGCTCACGACGAAATAGGGAATGTTGGCAGCGGTAATCTGCAGAGCCAGCCAGGACATCAGATAAATGCCGATGACGTAGAGAAACGGGCGGTTGCTAAATACAATCTTGAACTGTTGCTGGATGGGCAAACTGGGCTGGGCTGGGCGCTGATCTTCCCCGTCAGTATGGGTAGCGATGCGCATGCGTTCGCGCTGCATGACGCGATCGCGCGTTCCCCAAATACACCAGTACAGCGGCAAAACCGCAATGATGGCGCATACGACCCCCAGGGTGGCGTATTGTCGCTCTGGCCCCGCAATGACAGTGGTAATCACCAGGCCCAGCACCAGGCCCAGCACCGCCCCCCCCAGGGAAAAGGCCAGCCGGAAGCTGCTCAGGGTGGTGCGCTCGTCGTAATCCTGGGTGAGTTCCGGGGTGAGGGCGGCGTAGGGGAGGTTGATGGCGGTGTAGGCGGTGAAAAAGAGCAGAGAAACCAGGGTGTAGTAGCCAAACTTGAGCCAGATGGAGTCGCCAAAGTCGGGCACGAGCCACAGCAGGGCGAAGCTGATGCCGAAGGGGATGGAGCCGTAGAGCATCCAGGCGTGGCGGCGGCCCCAGCGGGACTGGGTGCGATCGCTCAACACCCCAATCATTGGGTCGTTGATGCCGTCCCAGATTTTGCCAATCAGCACAACGGTACTTGCCATTCCTGGCGTCAGCCCCGCCACGTTGGTGAGAAATGCCAGAAATGAGAACACCACCAGGTTTGTGGTGAGACCCGCCCCCATATCGCCTGCGCCAAAGGCTAACTTGGTGGAGAGGGAGAGTTTTTCAGACGGAGCAGGGGCAGGCAAAGGAGATTGGGTCATGGGCGGCGGTGTTGGAGGGGATTCGGTCGGTTACGCTTAGTCGATCACACTCGGTTGGTCACACTCAGTCTGTCATGAAATTGCCATAGGCGATCGCTGCCAACAGTTGTATGATGCTTGTCATCCATGACGCCCGAGTTGAGTAATAAACCTAACTATGCCAGACCTTTACGTTTCCTGGTCAGAGTACTACCAGAAAATTGAACAGCTTGCTGCCAACATCTACCAATCTGGCTGGGACTTTAATCAAATTGTCTGCATCGCCAAAGGGGGCCTGCGCATCGGTGATACGATGGCCCGTATTTTTGACCAGCCCCTCGCCATCATGGCCACCTCCTCCTACGGCGGCACGGGCAACCGCGTACGGGGGTCGATCATCTTTTCCCGCGACCTGGCGATGACCACGGCTAATCTGGGCAGCCAGGTGCTGCTGGTGGACGATCTGGCCGATTCAGGCGTTACCCTCAGCCGCACGGTAGCGTGGCTGCATCACCATTACGGGTTCTACATTGACGAAATTCGCACCGCCGTTCTCTGGTACAAAGGCTGCTCCGTCATCGCCCCCGACTACTATGTCGATTACCTTCCAGAAAACCCCTGGATTCACCAGCCCTTCGAGAAGTACGAAGACATGACCCCCGCCGATTTGCTGACGCTGGTCTCTTCAGCCTCGGATTAAGTAGGTCAGCACAATGAAATTCATGTCAGAAAACCGGGGGAGCGCCCCGGTTTTCTAACCTTCGTTTTTCAATGCAGTTCTACTTAGAAGATTTGAATTGACTAGCCCACGGGCATGGGAGCCTCGATGCCCAGAGCTGCCATAAAGCGGGTGACGTTGAAGTGATCCGCCATCAGCTCGCGGATGCACTGCACTTTAACGGCTTCCTGGAGCCTCACCTGCCCAAAGGTGTGTTCAATAATTTCCACCGTGGTCAGGGTGTCCAGATCTACCGAGAGAATGGGCACTTCCAAATCTTCGGCCCGCTGCAGAACCGTTGTGGAGGGCGGAATTTGGCCCGTCAAAATCAAACAGTGGGTGGAGGTTTCCAGGGCGGCCAGCTGCAGGTCGGTGCGATCGCCCCCCGTTACCACCGCCATATTGTGGGCTTTGCGAAAATACTTGAGGGCCGAGTTGACGTTCATCGCGCCAATCTTCAGGCTTTCCACCATCAGGTCGAGGCGATCGCGGCAGCACAGCACTTCGGCCTTGAGGTGGTGCACCAGTTCTCCCACGCTGACGCTCCGCAAAATCTGGCTGCGGGGCAACAGGCCAAACACCGGGATGCCCTGCTGTTCGAGGAAGGGCTGCACCAGGCCAGTGGCTTGCTCCATTTGCTCTGGGGAAATGTCGTTAATCAGTACCCCCAGGAGGCGATCGCCCAGCCGCTCTTTGGCAGACAGCAACCCATCCACCACCAGCGGCGAGTGATAGCGGGCCACCAGCAGGATGGGGCCGTTCAAAATTTGGGCCATCTGCAGCATAGACAGGCCAAACAACTGGCCTTCGTTCAGGGTACCCGCCCCTTCCAAGAGCACCAGGTCTTCGCTGGCGGTGGGCTGGTAGTGCTGCTGTAGCAATTGGGCATAGGGCTGTTGGTCGTGCCCGGTGATGCGCTGGGCGATGCGATCGCTGTGAAGAGACAGCAGCGTGGGGCGTAAGCTGGACGGGGGAAGGTTGAGGGTATCGGCAATCAGACGGACATCTTCATCCAGGTCATCTAGCGTATTTTCACTGAGGCAGGTACCCAGAGGCTTACCGTAGCCCATCTTCAAGCCCTGATCAATGAGCTGAAACGCAATCCCCAGGACGGTTGCCGATTTGCCGCTGTAGGCTTCCGTCGAGCCAACTAGTAGATATTTCCCAGAGTCTGACACGCGCTCACTCCTCAACGATCTCGCTTAATTTGGTAGACCTTACTCCGTCCCATTGTAGAAGAGATGCAGGACACATTCTCAGCTTTGGAGGAGGATTTAAAGCGGTATCCGTAAATCTACTGAGGAGATGGGCACAGGTAGGGAGAAACGGCCATTTGTCCCTACCCGTCGTTTATCCAGGGAAAAAATCCCCCAAAAATCTTCCTAATGTTCCAGGGCCATCGCCGGAGCCGCCTGCACCGCAGGGGTCGCATCAGCGGGGGGCATCAGCTCTGCCAAAATGGTAAAGCGAATGTGGTTAATCGCCAAATCCCCCAGCTTGATGTGTTCGGGCAGGTTATCGGCCTTGAGCTTTTCGAAGGTTCCCCCCCGGCTAATTTCTGCGTGATACCAGGCCAGTCCCATGAAGAAGCGGGTAGGATACGGCCCCCGCTCAATCACGTCATCTACATTGGACTCCATGGGCAGCCAGCCGATGTCCGGCACGTAGAACTCGACCCAGACGTGGTTGAAGTCTGGCTCCAGGGGAATGCCCCGCCGTTCGGGGTAGGGCGGACATTTGTAGCGGCCTACGGTGCGGCAGGCGATGCCGTTCAGCCGGGCTAGGGCCAGGATGATGCCCACATACTCGCCGCAGGAGCCGATACCCCGCTCCAGGGCAATGTCGGGGGTGTCGATGTGGGGCTTGATGCCGTAGGAAAGGCGATCGTAGACGTAGTTGCGAATCTTCAACATCCGCCGCAGGATGTTGGTTTCCGTACCCACCGCATCCCGCGCCGCCTGCCGGATGACGGGGGTATCCATCGCTAAATCATCATCGTCGATTAAATAGCGGGCCTGGAATTCGTCAGGGAGGGGAGGCACCCGCTCCAGGTCGTGGGGGGTGAACTGGTACTTAATCCCCCGCATCTCCACCAGCGCCTTCCAGCCAAAAATTCGGCCTTCGTTGGGCTTGAGGGTGTCGAAGCGAAAGACGGCAATGCGCTGCCCGTCCTGAATTTCCTCAGTAAAAGGTAGGCCAACGGGTTCAACGTGGCGCACCGTTTGCCGGGGCGTTTCGGCGGGCAGGGCGATACGCCATTCCAGGTTATTGAGGGTTAGCTCTTCCAGGGGCGACAGCTCCTCGACGTAGCTCATTTCCACCAGGTAGCCGTTGGAGAGGGTGTAGTGGCGGTCGGGGTGATGTTTGAAATGGAGGGGATGGATGAAGGTGCGATCGCGATAGGTTAACTGGTGCGGATTTTCGGCATTGGGGTCGTCGCGGATATACGGCTCTTCGTAGGCGTAGGCCACGTAGCAGATCTCGGTTTCTGTCTGTGGGTCGGGCAGGAAGGTGATGCCGCTGGGGCAGGGAAAGGGCGTTAACACGCTGAAGTGAATGTCGCCCGTGGCCCGATCCATACAGTAAGCGGTTTGCTCGGTGGCGTCACAGACCCACAGCTCATTGCCGCGCATAGTGAGGTTTTCCAGCCCCACCCCCGGCGAGGGGAAGCGGGTAATGCGCCGCCCGCTTTGCCGCTCGTAAATGTAGATGTGGCCAGATTTTTGGCTGCTGATGTAGACCGTTTCTGGCAAAACGGCCACCCCCTCAATGGGGTAGGGCAGGGTGGTGAACTCGTGGGGGATGAGGTCTTCTAATTGGCACCAGAAGATTGAATGACCTTTGGCGAACCAGAGGCAGTTGTCAACCAGAGCCAGCCCGGTGGCGTCGATAAACTCTTCCACCTGGTAGGGATTGAGGATACGGGTGTCGTCGGTGGCAGGGTCAATTTCCACCAGGTAGCCCCGGATGGTGTCGAGGGCCAGCAGCCGGTTGCCCAGGGAGGTCAGCCCACGAATCACATAGAGGGCATTGGGGCGAATGGTGCGCTGCAGGTGGGCGGGAACGGTGGCGGCATCGAAGCGATTAGACATCAGACTTCCGGAATCGAGCAAGGGTAATCGAACGGGGCAAACCCCGCTAAACCTCATAATTCTAATCGAAACTTGTTCGCGTCTTTGCAGCGATCGCCACAATCTCAGTCGCCCTGGCAAATCTTGATCCGATGGCTACAGCTCAAGCGGATCAAGGACCCGATTGTGCCACTCGTGGTGAACCTGCTCAGAAACAAACGGACGTACCGTAAACCGGGGCGGTGTCCCCCCATGAACATCGATGCGCACAAAAGTATAAGGGCGATGTTTATGGGAGCCGTGCCCGTGGCGGCCTACGAACAGGTGCGATCGCGCCACCACCCGCTCTCCGTTGCCATCGACGTCTTCTGGCAGTTCCGGGCCTTCCTCCCGCTGTCGTCGCAGGCTGTAGCCGCTGCCGCCACACACCAGGCAGTTGAGAAACGAGTCGGCGTGGCCCGTGTCTTCAGTGCGCACATAGTCGAGGCAATGGGCGTGGCCGTTGAGAATGAGGTCCACAATGGGGCGTTTAGTTCCGTTGTGCCAGAGGCGATCGCCCGCCTTCTCTTCAATCGTCGGCCAGGCCGCATCAAAAACCGCCCGCAGCCGCTGCCGTACTGCCAGGGTCTGGCCCTGGTGCCACTTGGTGGCCTCAGTGATGTAGGGGGGATGGTGGAAATAGAGGATGCGTCCCCTCACCTCCGGGTCTTGCCAGGAGGCGATCAGGCTCTGCCGGAGCCAGTTCAACTGATCCACATCGACGGTGGCTACGCGGGTGGTGCGGTTGAGCCGCTTGTTGATGTCGTTGACTTCTTCGTCCACCTGCTCAAACTTGCCGCGAATGTCGTTGAGCTGCTGGGCGTCATCGGGCACCTCCGGGTTGAGGGCTGCAGACTGATCCAGGAGGCTCTGCTTCTGCTGCTCCAGCTCGGTGCGCCTGGCCAGCAGGGCTTCGCGATCGCCCACATCGGGCACTGGTTCTGGTGCATTAAATGTGTTCGAGTCGAGGGCAAAGAAGTCTATCCCCCCCCGACGAAAGGCGTAGTAGCGGTTGGGCAATCGGGTAAACTGCCCCGGCTCGTAGCGCAGGCAGCGCCCCGAATTGACCTTGGCGGTGTAGTGGCGGTCGAGGTGGGCGTCTAGCTGGCTGCGGTTGAGGGGCTTCAAATAGTCTAAAAACGCTCGGGCATAGGCATCGCCCTGGTAGGAACCGTGCCAGCCCAAGTCCAGGTCGATCTTGTGGCGCAGCAACCGCCCCACGGGGGCAAAGATTTGGACGGCGGCCCCATAAATCAGCGGCAGGTCGTAATAGTCGTGGTTGCCTGGAACGGGAAGAATGGGGCGGGTAAACACCATGCGGTCGTAGGGGATGTCGTCGGGGCGATCGCCCCCCAGCAAAAACTCCCGGTAGGGATGGATGAAATTATCGGGGTACTGCTCGCTGGAGCCAACCAGGTACACCACGTCTCCGGTGTGCAGCACAAACCGACAACCATCGCCCTGCTCCAGCAGATGCTCGGCAACGCGCCGCTGGGCGTTTTTCCCCCGGTCGTTCCCTGATCCCGTATCGCCGATGACCAAAAATGAAAAGTCCGGCGTATCCGGTTCGTCATCCAGCACAAACCAGGTTTGGTCAATCCCCCGCTCTCGAATGGCGGCGTGCTGCCAGCGCACCCGTTCCTTCATGCGCTCGATTTTGATGGCGATCGCTGGGTCGGAGACAAATCTCATGGTGGGTAGGGGGTGGATGGGTAGGGGGGTGGAAGAGGCTGTTGTGGGAATGGCTGGGGAGGAGAGGTTTGAGTGGGTGTCTCGATTCGCGGATTGACGGGCAAAGCCTTTGGAACCCTCATTCTGCCGAAGGATGGGTATAGCCGTAGCCGTAGGATGGGTTAGCGTTAGCGTAACCCATTAAAACCATCTCTAGCGTTGGGTTTCACTTCGTTCAACACCAACCTACATCAGAACTTTTGTCAGTCAACTAGCTCCATTCAAAACTCAAAACTCTTTGGTTCCTTACCCATCCAGGCTTTCCTGCTGCTCGCGGGACTCGCCGGGTAGCTCTAGCGGAGCGGTGGCTTCGTCGTCGGGATTGCTGAATAGGCCAAACAGGGGGCCAAGGCCCGCGCCAAACAGGAATCCGCCTGCATGCGCCCAGTAGGCAATGCCGCCGCTTTCCATACCGACGTTGGCGGGTGCGCCAAGGCTGGCGAGGCCGTAGAGGGCCTGCTGGAGGAACCAGATACCCAGGAAGAGCACGGCAGGGATGCGGACGGTGGTAAAGAAGAAGCCCAGGGGCACGAAGGTGAGAATGCGGACTTTGGGATAGCGGAAGATGTAGGCCCCCATGACGCCCGCGATCGCCCCACTGGCCCCCAGAGAGGGAATGGTGGAATCGGGGGCAAAGAACCACTGGGCCAGGGAAGCCAGAACGCCGCAGATGAGGTAAAAGAGGGCAAACCGGATGCGCCCCAACTGTTCTTCCAGGTTATTGCCGAAAATCCACAGGTACAGCATGTTTCCGGCGATGTGGAGAAATCCGGCGTGGAGGAACTGGGCCGAGATCAGCGTGCTCCATTCCGTCAGGTTGGCCGTAGAGAAGCCCTGGAAGCTGAGGGTGAGCTGCTTGGGCACAACGGCCCAGGTGTAGAACAGGTGGCTCAGCTCTGGCGGCGACAGGGTGGATTCGTAGAAGAAGGCCAGCACGTTGAGGGCAATGAGGCCGTAGGTGACGTAGGGTGTAATCTGAATGGGATTTTCGTCTCGAAGGGGAACCACAGGCGCTTTCCTACCTTGGGGTTGTGAGTAATGGGCCAATTATGTTCAACGGTAGTTTATCGGGTTTCGGGCGATCGCGGCTCTCTCTACCGTAGGGTTGTCGTAACCAGGTGGTTGTCGTAACCAGGTGGTTGTTGGAACCAAGGGTTTAAAGCCCCTCAGAATATATTATACGGCTTTAGTACAAATAAACTATATACAAAACGTTAAACAAATCTGACTGGTTTCCCCCGTAAGGCTCTGGCGTTTGCAATGTTTTGCAAATTGTTAACCTAAGGTTAGTCGGCCATTAGCCAGATCTTTAACGATATTTGGTAGCAAGCAGGCTTCTGGGGAATACTCTGTCATACAATACCGAAAACCGAGAGGAACTAAGGGATACCCTGGATATAGGCTTTTAGAATCATGGCAACTAATATCTTTCCAACGCGATCGTTCATTCGCTTTAAGGCTAAGAGTCAACTCATTGCTGACCTGAGCGGTCATTCGGTGGTCGCCTTTATCAATCGTCCGGGCGATCGCTCTGCCGAAGATGGCACCGCATTTTCACCGATCGCCCCTCAAAACACCGACGACGAAGTGAGCACCGACCCTGTCTGCGTTAACTTTGAGGCACTGGACGAGTCGCTGCTGCGCGACATTGCTTCCACCCTCTTCCACCCCAGCCGCCACCCCGAACTGTACGAGTCGTGCGAGTCGCGGAGCACGGCGATGGAAATCGAATCGGCGATCGCCGCCGAGATCGTGAACACCTACAAGCACATCAAGCGCAAGGAGTATGACCCCGCCATTCAGGAGCTAAACTCACTGCTTTAGGCGGTAAACTTTTTGCAGTCAGTGTTGTCTAACCTGGCATAACCACCCTGCCACGACACCGCCTGCCCATGCTCACCGTCTCCCGCAGACTCCCCCCTGACGCAACCGCTGTTGTAGCTGCCACGCTGTCGCTAACCGCCGAAGAGCGCACCCGATCGCGGCACTCCTTTCAGGCCGACCCTGGTCTATGGGTTCATCTGCATCTGCCCAGGGGCACAGTGCTGGCCCATGGTGACCTCCTAGCCCCAGCCGAGGCTGACCCGGTGGTGCGGGTGGTTGCCAAGCCCGAACCCGTTATGACCGTCAGGGCCACCAATGGTCTGGACTTGCTGCGGGCGGCCTACCACCTGGGAAATCGCCACATTTCCCTGGAGGTGGCCCCTTCCCATCTGCGGCTGAGTCCCGATCCGGTGCTACAGCAGATGCTGGAACAGATGGGGCTGACGGTGGTGGATGAGGTGTGTCCTTTCCAGCCCGAAGCGGGAGCGTATGCCTCCCCCTCGGCCAGTTCCATGGGGCACAGGCACTAGGGCGGTGGCATTTGCTTTACTTCCAACCATTTCGCCATCACCCCAGGGATAAACCAACAGGGTAAGGTCATGTCCATCACTTTTTCCAACACCCAGGCGCTGCTGCGGCTGCTGCAACTGGCCAGTCCGGCCCTGCCCGTGGGGGCCTACAGCTATTCTGAAGGGCTGGAAACCCTGACCCAGCGAGGGGATCTCACCACAGCCGCAGACCTGCAGCACTGGCTGACCCAGGAACTGCGCTGGGGAATGATTCGCCTGGACGGGGCCTGCCTGCTCCGTGCCCAAAGGGCTGCCGCAGGGCAGGACATCGCCACGGTGCAGTACTGGAACCAGTGGCTGTCGGCGGTGCGGGACAGCGAAGAAATGCGATCGCAGAGCTGGCAGATGGGCCAGTCCCTGGTGCGGCTGATTACTCAGCTTCATCCTGAGCAGTCGGCACGGTTTCAAGCCTGTGGTCTGCCGTGTAATTTCGCGATCGCCTTCGCCCTGGCCGCCGCCCACTGGCAGATTGAGCCACAGGTTGCTCTGACCGGCTATCTCCATAGCTGGCTCACCAATTTGGTTACCGTTGGGGTCAAGCTCATTCCCCTGGGCCAAACCGCTGGGCAGCAGCTCTTGCTAGACTTTTATCCCCAACTGGAGCAGGCGGCGGCAGAAATTTTCGCCCTGGCTGACGATGAGCTGATGACCTGTGCCTGGGGGGCGGCGATCGCCACTATGACCCACGAAACCCTTTATTCTCGGCTCTTTCGCAGCTAAATCATTTTTCCTGCGCCCTGAATCGCTTCCTTAAAAATTTTTGAGGAATCCCCGGTTACGTCCTGGAACGGTGCTAAATCAAGGAGCAAGCGTTCGTAATCGGAAGGATGATGGCATGGTGAGGAGCAAGGTGGCCGCCAGGGCAGATTGGGGTTGGATTGGGCTGGGCAGCCTCCTGCTCCTGGGGGGTGGGGGGCTGTCGTCGGAGGCGATCGCCGCTTCCCGCACTGCTGCCTCGGGAACTGTCCAGGCAGAATATACGGACGAGCGGGATGAATTTTGCCTGACGAACCCCCACCTGCGCATCACCCGGGCCGGAAATGTCGTGTTTGACCAGGCCATCACCAGCGACCTGGGCTACTGCCGCCAGGAGAATGAGCGGTTTGAGGTGCGTGACCTGGATGGGGATGATGAGCCGGAGGTGATCATCGACTTCTACAGCGGCGGTGCCCACTGCTGCTGGTTTTCCCAAATCTACCGCTATGTGCCTGACCAGGATACCTACGTGATGACCGAGCACTACTGGGGCAATGCGGGCGGCTCCAGCTTCGAAGACCTGGACGACGATGGCGTTCCCGAATTTTTCAGCTATGACGATCGCTTCGCCTATGAATTTGCCAGCTACGCCGGGTCGGCCTTTCCGCCCCAGTTCTGGCGGTTTCGGCAGGGGGAAATGGTGGATGTCACCCGCGACTATCCCGATCGGGTGTACGACGAAGCGTTTCGCCTCTGGCAGACCTATGAGCGTGCCCAGCAGCAAAACAGCGAGGTAAAGGGGGTTTTAGCCGCCTATCTGGCGACCAAGTATTTGCTGGACCAGGGGGAGGATGGCTGGAGTCGGTTGGAAGCCCAATATCGTCAGGGCGATCGCCAGCAGTATTTCGCTGATTTGCAACTCTTTCTGGAAGAAACGGGCTACGCCACCGCCCGTGCCCCAGAGACCGAGGATGACGGGCTGTTGGGGGCAACGCGGATGTTAATCGACGAGCAGGGCACCCTGGCGGAGGGGGACAATGTGCTGCCCTCCGATGGCAGTCTTTATGACGAGCACTCCTTCGAGGCCCTGGCCAATCAGCAAATTACCATCACCCTCGAGAGTGAAGATTTTGACCCTTACCTGTTTCTCGTCGGCCCCAATAACGAACTGATCGCCCAAAACGACGACATTAATCAGATCAACCTCAATGCCTCCATCACCCTCACCGTTCCCCAAACGGGCACCTATCGGGCGATCGCCAATGCCTATAACCCCAACGGGCGGGGCGACTATACCCTGATTATTTCAGCCCTGGAGCGGGGCATTGCCGCCATCGCGGATTTGCCCGATGGCAACTACTTTTTTGAAGGCCCCCCCGCCGACTCCCCCGAAGCGACGCCATCGGGCAATGTCGAAGTCTTTTTCCAGAAAACCGGAAATCAAATCACCGGGGTGGCCCTCGCCTTCCTGTCTGAAAACGGCTGCTTCCAGGGGCAGGCAGAAGCCAACCGGGTAATTGACGTAACCCTGGCAGAGCCGCCCTTTGGGGAGGACGAGCTGGCCTGGGAATTTTATCCCGGTCAGCCCATTGACCTCACCAGCTATCAGCAGCGCCCCTTCCAGCCAGGGGATGCCCGCAGCACCATCCTCCAGCAGTGCGTCGAGGGCTACGAAGCCAGGTAGATTAGTCTTCGTCGCGGGCCGGAAAGGCTTCTTCAAAGCGCCACAGCATATTTTTATGGGTGATGAACCACTGCCGCGTTTCCATATCCAAATGCCGCCAGATCAGCTCCGGCTCGATATGGGGCATCTCGTACTGGTACTGTGCCCCCAGCAGCCGCAGATTCTCTACCACATTGGGGGGGATGCCAAACAGGGCCTGCCAATCCACCCGTATCTGACTCCCTGATAGCCCTCCAGAGGGATCAAACACTAGCTGAGCCACGCGAATCAGATCGGCAAAGTGCTGCTGTTTGAGGTCGTTGAGGTCGTTGAGGTCGTTGAGGTCGGGGGATGGCTCGGTCGTCATCGGGCAGTGCTCCGGCTGAGGATCTGGGCCGCCGCGATCGCCCCTTGCCCCAGGGCAATTTCTTCCTGGCGGGATGGTTCTGATTTGGGAGCGAGCACGGTAAAGCCCATTTCGCTGAGAAATTGACCGACCAGGGTGAGCAGCACCTGGTTTTGAAAGACGCCCCCGGTGAGGGCCACCCGCTCGATGGGGTTGTCCTGACTGAGGTGGTGGGCCATGTCGGCGATCGCCCGCGCCAGCCCCACATGGAAGCGGGCCGCAATCACAGAAGCGGAGACTTGCTGCTGCAGATCTTCGAGAATTTGCCACCACATGGGCAGGGGTTCGATGTAGGGCAGTTGGCGATCGGTGCAGCGGTGCAGCCACTGGATAGTGAAACCATAGGGAGAATCCTGGGCAATGGCGAGGCTGGAGTCGTCGACCAGAGCTGCCAGCTCCGCAGCGGTCTGGCCTTCGCAGGTGGTGCGATCGCAACAGATCCCCACCGCCGCCGCCACTGCATCAAACAGACGTCCACAGGAAGAGGCACGGGGGGCATGAATGCTGTTGAGCACCATCTGATTCAAGACATCACGGGGCTGGGCGGCGATGAATTGCAAGATGTCCAGTTCACCATAGGCTGACCGTACATCATCCCAGTCGAAGGAGGCCATCAGGTGGGCGTAGGTGCTGTGCCAGGGCTGATAAGCTGCCTGATCGCCGCCGATCATGGCAATGGGTTTGAAGGTGGCCAATCGGCGAAAGCCCTGGTAATCTGCCAGAAGAAATTCGCCGCCCCAGAGGGTGTCGTCGTCGCCGTAGCCCAGCCCCTCCAGGGAAATGCCTAGAACGGGCGGACTGTGCAGAGGCAGTTGATGGGCCACCATACAGGCCGCGACCTGGGCATGGTGGGCCTGCACGGGCAGTTGCTGTTTGGCGGCCAGAGCCTCACCCAACTGAATGGCTGGGGCGTCGGCATGGGCATCGAGGGCGATCGCCGCGGGTGCTTTACTCACACCCCGCTGATGATGTCTGTAAAAAGTATCTGCGTTCGCCAACGGTTGCGAATAGGGGGAAAGGATGGCCTGACCCTGATTCACCAGACAAAAAGGGGCGTCCAGTTCGCTGCCTACAGCCAGCACTGGGGGTGCAGGTTCAAACCCGGAAGGTAGGGAAATTGGACAAAAATCTCCATCGGGGATGGTACTCTTGACAATGTCTTTGCCCACCTTTTTGAAAGGTCGCCTGTTCAGGTGCCGTTTGGCCCTGTTCGGCTTGGTGCGCGTTCCTCTAGCGGCATCCCGATCCAGGGAGGCGGCACCGACCCTACTCTGCAAAGCTAAAACCAGCGAACGAGACATTTCCTGACGCTGTTCGTTTAGTACGCTTTCGATCACTGCATGAACGGTTCGATCCATTTGCACCCCCTACGATGACTTAACGTTATTAGAGGAGAACCCGATTATTGCCAGAATCCGTAAATCGGGACTGTATCGCCGCACACTTGAAAACGGCTGGCGCGATCGCGACCCTCCCCGTGGGAAAGTTTCAGTCTCCTATGCATTTAAGTGGAGACACTATTGATTACTGGCACATCGTCCGAAAGTCTCTGGTCATTGTTCCCCACACCCACCATCTGCGCAGCTTTCAATGACGGGCCATCAAAAAAGTTCGCTACAGGGAAAGCACCTCGGGAATGAAACACGAGTCCTCTAGTTTAGCGCTGGTCTTGGAGAAGTGCTAATAAAAATCGTTAATCGTCTGAATTAGTTGAACCGATAGTTGAAAGAGTGGTCAATTGAACAACTGCACCACCCTTTGGGAGGTTTTTTAATTTTGGACGTGCTGAACCTGGGTATGAATCCTGCAAGTAGGGTATCAGCGTAAGGCGGGACGCTTTCCCAAGAATAGAATTCAGGAGTCAGGAGCCAGAAGTCAGCTCTCTCCTGAATTCTGACTCTACCTGGGGGGTCGCGGGAAGGCAGATTCTGCTGCACCCGCAATCAAGGTCATCGCTGCTACGGGAGCGGTAACGGCACGGAGAATTCGGCGTCCCAGAGAAACAGGCTGGTATCCCTGGGCGATCGCCCGTTCCAGCTCTGCCTCAGTCCATCCTCCTTCGGAACCGATGGCAACCGTCAGGGTCGGGGGGCGATCGCTCGTCAAACAGGTGAGGAGGTGGGGCGCATCGGCCCGAGCCGCACAGATATAGCAAGCTGCCCCCTGCTCCGCTCCCCAGGTCAATCCCTCAGCTAGAGGCACAGGGGGACGGATGACGGGCACCACCGGACGTTCTGACTGCTCGGCGGCTTCGGTGGCGATGCGCTGCCAGCGGTCGAGCTTGTGGGCACTGGGCTTGAGCAGGGTGCGATCGCTCATCACTGGCTGAATCGTGGCGACCCCCAGCTCCGTCGTCTGCCGCACCACCTCATCCAGGCCGGTTTTGGGCAGCGCCAGAATCAGGGACACCGTTACGGGGAGTTCTGTCGGAGCAGAAATCGCTTCCAGGGGGTGGGCGATCGCCCCCGTCGCCAGCTCCGCCAGCCAGCCGTGGCCCTGACCGTCTAAAGCAATGAAGCGATCGCCCGTTGCCAACCGCAGCACCCGCCGCAGGTAGTGCTGCTGGTCGGTGGTCAGCACAATGTTGTCCTGCGCCCATTGGGAGGGATGAATTACCACCCGCTGTAGTTGAGCCATGGAAATAATTTTGTTTAACTACTTACCCGACGACGTGAGGGCAAGTGGCCATTTGCCCCTACGTTGTCCGGTAGGATCATTCTCAAAAATCTCCTAGAAACGTTCGACGTTTGGGAAATTGGCCTGGGCTTTGGCTCTGGCGGCTTCGCCGCAGGTGCGGGGGGTGGGGAAGATTTTGTCGGGGTTGGCGATGCGCTTGGGGTCGAACACCTGGCGCACCCACTGCATCGTCTCCAGGTCGGTTTCGGAAAACATGTCGGCCATGTAGCAGCGCTTGTCGGCTCCGATGCCATGTTCGCCGGAGATGCTGCCGCCCACCTTGACGCAGAGCTTGAGGATGTCGCCACCCAGTTCTTCCACAGCTTCGAGCTGTCCGGGCACCGAGTTATCGTACAGGATCAGCGGGTGCAGGTTGCCGTCTCCCGCATGGAAGACATTGGCGACTGCGTAGCCGTGATGCTGGCTGAGGGCTTCAATTTCCCGCAGCACCTCCGGCAGCTTGGTGCGGGGAATGACGCCGTCCTGCACGTAGTAGTCCGGACTGATCTTGCCCATGGCGGCAAAGGCGGCCTTGCGGCCTTTCCAGAGGGTGAGACGCTCCTGGGGATCGGTGGCGCTCGTGAGGTTGCGGGCACCGTTTTGGCGGCAGATGGCCTCGACCCGGCGGCTGTTCTCCTCCACTTCCACCGCCAGACCGTCCAGTTCGATGAGCAGGATGGCGATCGCATCCCGTGGATAGGCGTTGGTGGCCACCACATCCTCCACCGCGTTGATGCTGAAGTTGTCCATCATCTCCATGCCAGCCGGGATAATCCCAGCGCTGATGATGTCGGACACGGTTTGGCCAGCGGCTTCAACGCTGGTGAAATCCGCCAGCAGCACGCGAATCGCCTCGGGTGCCTTGAGGATTTTCAGGGTAATTTCCGTGGCGATGCCCAGGGTGCCTTCCGAGCCAACGAACAGCCCCGTGAGGTCGTACCCCGGCATTTCCGGAATTTTGCTGCCCACATCCACCACGTCGCCGCTGGGCAGGACGAGCTTCAGCCCCAGGACGTGGTTGGTGGTGACGCCATACTTGAGGCAGTGGACGCCGCCGGAATTCTCTGCCACGTTGCCGCCGATGGAGCAAACCGTCTGGCTGGAGGGGTCGGGGGCGTAGTAGAAGCCTGCGCCGCTCACCGTCTGGGTCACCCAGTTGTTGATCACCCCCGGCTGCACTACCACCCGCTGATTTTCCAGATCCACCTCCAGCACGCGGTTCATGCGGGCGGTGACGATCAGGACGCAGTTTTCGATGGGTAGCGCCCCGCCGGAAAGTCCGGTTCCTGACCCACGGGCGATGAAGGGAACCTGGTGGCGATCGCAAATCTTCACGATCTCCGCCACCTGCTCCGTGGTGCGGGGCAGCACAACCACCGCCGGACGCTGGCGATAGCTGGTGAGACCGTCACATTCGTAAACCAGCAGCTCTTCACTGCGGCGGATGACGCTGCGCCGATCCAGCACCCGCTCAAACTCTTTGACGATGGGGGACCAGTGGCGGTCGGTGGTGGGCTTCAGGTTGAGGACAGACATGGGTGGGCAGGCACCTTTCACCAAAGATTCACCTTTCGATGCTAGCGCGATCGCCCCGCCCCCACAATCCTGACCTGTCGCTTAGGTAGGGTGCGTCACGCGGAGCGATGACGCACCGCGTACCTGTCCCATCGTCCCCTGGGCCTTTGGTGCGTTGGGCTTGTGCTGCAACACACCCTACGAATGCCTGCTGGGTCTACAGGTGTCGGTTACAGGCCATACAGCCAGATAATTAGCAGCGGCACCAGCAGGGTCAGCGTCAGGCTCAGGGGTGCCCCCACCCGCGTAAAGTCCGTAAACCGATAGCCTCCTGGCCCATACACCATCGTGTTGGTCTGGTAGCCGATGGGGGTCATGTAGCTGTTGGAGGCGGCGAAGGTGACGGCAAACATCAGGGCAAAGGGATTAATGCTGAGGCTTTTGGCCACCTCCACGGCAACGGGCAGCATCAGCACCACCGAGGCGTTATTGGACAGAATCTCCGTCAGAATCGACGTGGCCAGGTAGAACAGCAGCAGAATCCAGTAGCCCGACAGCTCACCCCCCGCCGCCAGCAGGTGATCCGCCAGCCAGCGGGTTGTGCCCGACTTCTCCATGGCGATGCCGAAGGGAATCAGCCCTGCCAGCAAAAAGATGATATCCCAGCGCACCGCCCCATACAGTTCCCCCGGCTTGAGGCAGCCGGTGATCACCATCAGCACCACCCCCGTCAGGGCGCTGACCATGATTGGCGTCAGGTTCAGGGCCGCCGACAGGACAACGCCGAGGACAATGGCGATCGCCACCCAGGCCTTATCCTGCCGCAGGGTTTCAATGTCGCGCTGCTCCAGCACCAGCAGCTCCCGGCTGGTTTGCAGCCCCAAAAAGCTCTCCCGTGGCCCCTGCACCAGCAGCAGGTCACCGAATCGCAGGGGCACTTTTCCCAGCCGCTCCCGCAGTAGTTCCTGCCCTCGGCGGATGGCCAGCACGGTGGCATTGTAGCGCTGGCGGAAGCGCAGTTCCTTAAGGGTGGAGCCGTTCAGCCGAGAGTTGGAGAGAATCAGCACCTCAGCGATGCCCTCCTCCTCGGTTTGCAGCTCGGTTTGCAGGTGAGGGGCAGCTCCCTGGCCAAACTTCATATCGGGGACAATCTCCAGCCCCCGCTCGGTCTTAATTTGCAGCAGGGATTCCTTGCCGCCCCGCACCAGCAGAATATCCCCGGCCTGGATCGTCTTATCCGCCAATGGTTGGGCGAAATGGCTGCCGTTGCGAATTAGCTCCAGCACGTCCACGTCAAACTTGCGCTGCATCTCGCTCTCCCGCAGGGTCTGGCCAATCAGGCTAGAGCGGGGCGTCACCACCACTTCGCTGACATAATCCTTCATGCCGTAGTCTTCACCCATGAAGTCGGGCTGGGAAGCTTTGCGGGCGGGCAGCAGCCGGGGGGCAATGAAGACCAGGTAAGCAATGCCGATGCCAAACACGATGATTCCCAGCCTGGTGAACTGGAAGAGGCTGAATTCGCCATAGCCCAGCTGGGCGGAGATGCCGCTGGCCAGCACGTTGGTGGAAGTACCAATCAGGGTGAGTAGCCCCCCCAGGACGGTGGCATAGGACAGGGGAATCAGCAGCTTGGACGGGGAAATGCCCTGCTTTTTGCACAAATCCTCCACAATCGGCAGGAAAACCGCTACCACCGCCGTGTTGTTAATAAACGCCGTAATCGGCCCCACAATCATCCCCATGACAAAAATCTGCTGATTCAGGTTCTTACCGCCCCACTTCAGCAGGCAGTCGCGCACCAGCTGAATGACTCCGGTGCGGGCAATGCCAGCGCTGAGGATGAACATGGCCATCACCGTGATCGTGGCCGAATTGCCGAAGCCCGAAATGCCCTCCTCGGGTGTGACCAGCCCCAGCAGCATCAGCATGATGGCGATGACGATCGCCGTCAGGTCAACGGGCAGCCATTCCGCCACAAAGGCCACCAGGGCGAAGAGGACGACGGTGAGGGTCAAAAAAATGGGGCTGGCCAGGAATTCCATAGGCTTACGGAGGTAATAGCGGTGATCAACGTGCAGGGCCACAGGGAGCGCACCGGTTCAGGCAACGCCCACCGGGATTCCCCTCACCCAACTAAGGTTTCCCACTGGCATTAAGGCGGAATCACACGGTAGACTTCAACTCGCGCTGGTCTGACATTGAATGCCTGAACGGTGAACCATCTTGCCTACGGTAGCCAACCTGGTGAAATTACTGGAAAGTGGGCGATCGCATTTTCACCCCAGCTTTACAAACCCTGCGGTTGTGGGCAGCACCGTCAGGATTTGATGAAGAACCAGGGGCTTTACCAACTGCCAGTTGCCCCCTCGCCCTCCGAGCGACCGCCGTTGGAACTCGTATTGTCCGTATTTTCCACGGGCGTTAACTGAGAAATCGAGCGGTGATATTCGCGCCTGTGGGAACAGTTCTCGCATGATTCAGTTACTTTTTCCTCGCCTTCTTCCTCGTAGGTAGCGTAGCGCAGGGTATGGGTGCTCAACTCCAGGGTTTTGCGATAGCACATCGGACATTTTTGGTACTGGGAGCTGAGATTTTGGTATGGCTTGAGGATGTGATGGCTACAGCTGCGACAGAGCCAGACGTCATAGTTCACCGACCCTAATTGTTCTTCTTTTTGCTTGCCTGCGTCCAGATACTGGTTGTCGGCCTCTTCGTTTAAGCGCACCATGTTGCTTTTGCACTTAGGGCAGCGGTGGGTGCCGTATCGTTTCCGCACCCTCAACAGGGGAATGCTGACGAAAAAGGCGACCAGTCCGCCAATGATCACCTGAACAACGCTGGGCAATCGGCTCCACAGGAGGGGAATCTCAAACAGAAAGAGCTGTCGCCAGAGGTCACCCCCCCCGGCTCCGTCATAGCCGCTACCCGTACCCGTATCCGATAAAGAATTGGGGTTAAATCGGGCCACAACTGCGTTCACCCCCGCAACCGTTCCCTGGCTGATCCTGCCCTCGCGGAAGTACGGCAGCATGGTGTCGTCAATAATGTCCCTGGCGGTTTGCTCGTCCTCGGCGTCATAGCCTTCCCCCAGCTCAATGCGTACCTTGCGATCGCCCGGCGCAACCAGGATCAAAATGCCATCATTCCTAATGCGATCGCCAATACCCCAGGTGTTGAAGAGATGGGTAGCGAACGACTCAATGGAGTTGTCTCCAGTGCGGTAATCAAAGATGGAATCGATCGCCAGCACCACGACCTGGATTTCTGTCTCAGCAGTGAATTTGGCTAGCGCTGCCCGCATGGTGGCCTTGTCATTGGCCTCCAGGACTTGCCCGTAGTCGTTAACATAGGGGTCGAGGAAAGGTGGGTAGAGGGTTTGCGGTGGTGGCTGTACTTGCGGGGATGCGCCTATTCCGGCGTTGAACCCAAGGTTGAAGAAAAGGAGAACCAGCGCAGTTGCGATCGCCACAAACCCATAGCGGTAGCGGTGCCAGAAGCCGGTCGATCGAACAGGGTGAGCGGGGGCGAAGTAGGGCATCGTCAGCTTCTCCGAAGACTTTGGTAGCTTTCTCAATCGGCTGGACAAGTCAGGTCTACGCCCAAGCGTTCCCTTCCCAGTGCGATCGCTAACGAAACCATTCAGCACCTGTGCGAAAGCTCGCTGGAGTTTTTATCATTGCAAAGCCCAAAACGGCATTTCTGGGTGGTCTAACAGATAGACTTTGAGATAGACCCCATAGCCGTTTCGGATGCGCCATGCTCCTCTCACCCCAGCCTTGCTCAACGCCTCCTGCGCTGCCGTCAGACCATCGGCCCACCCTGGCGATCGCCATCGGTGACCCCGCTGGGATTGGTCCTGAAGTCGTGCTCAAAGCTTTGGCTCATCCGGCGATCGCGCCTACCTGCCGCGTCAAGCTGGTGGGCAATTGGCAGCTCCTGCATCGCATCTATGGGGCTATTCAGTCGCAGATTGACCAGCTCCATGACCAGGGGCGATCGCCAGAGCACTTGGCCGACCCCGACAAATTTGAGGTGGTGGACGTACCTCTGGAGGCTGATGTTCTGGAGCACATTCACCCTGGAACGGGCAACCGGGCCAGCGGCGAGGCCAGCTTTCGCTTTCTGGCAGCGGCCATTGACCAGGCTCTGGCAGGCCAGGCCCAGGCGGTGGTGACCGCCCCCATCGCCAAATCGGCCTGGAAAGCGGCGGGCCATGCCTATCCTGGCCAGACTGAACTTTTGGCAGAGCGGGCCGGGGTGGAGCGCTTTGGCATGATGTTTGTGGCGCGATCGCCCCACACCGACTGGAGCCTGCGGATGCTGCTGGCCACCACCCACATTCCCCTGGGGCAGGTGGTGCAGAGCCTCACCCCCGACCTGATGACCCTTAAGCTGGACTTGCTCGTCCAGAGTCTGCAGCAGGACTTTGCCCTTAGCGCTCCCCGCATTGCCATTTCGGGGCTGAATCCCCACAGCGGCGAATTGGGGCAGTTGGGCACCGAAGAGCAGGATTGGATGATCCCCTGGATTCGGGAAATGGGCGATCGCCACCCCACCGCCCACATCGACGGCCCCATCCCCCCCGACACGCTTTGGGTGCGCCCCGCCCAGGCCTGGTACGGCTCAGCACTCCACCCCCAGGCCCACGATGCCTACGTGGCGCTTTACCATGACCAGGGTTTAATTCCTGTGAAGCTGATGGGCTTTGATCGGGCTGTGAATACGACCATCGGTCTTCCCTTTGTGCGCACTTCCCCCGACCACGGCACCGCCTTTGATATTGCGGGCCAGGGCATTGCCGATGCCACCAGCATGGTTGCCGCCATTCAGTTTGCGGCAGAGCTGGCAGAGCGGCGGTTTGGCCGTCAGGTCGCACCTGAGGCCAGGAGTTAGCTCCATCTGCTCCCTCCCGGCTGCCGGAGTGCCCTCCAGAATATGCTAGGGAATAGCCGTCCGTTGCGCGAAAGATGTCATGAATCAGGCCCTGAAATCCGATACGATTGCCGCGATCGCCACCGCCGTCGTGCCTCAGCAGGGCAGCGTTGGCATTGTGCGGCTGTCGGGGCCAGATGCGGTGGCGATCGCCCGGCAAATCTTCACCGCCCCCGGAGGTCAAAAATGGGAGAGCCACCGCATCCTCTATGGCCACATTCGCCATCCCCAAACCGCACAAGTTATAGATGAAGCTTTGCTGCTGTTGATGCTGGCTCCCCGTTCGTTCACCCGCGAAGATGTGGCCGAGCTGCACTGCCACGGCGGCATTATGGTGGTGCAGCAGGTGCTGACCCTGTGCCTGGAGCAGGGGGCGCGGCTGGCCGAGCCGGGGGAGTTTACCCTGCGGGCCTTTCTCAACGGTCGCCTCGACCTCACCCAGGCGGAAGGCATCGCCGATCTGGTGGGGGCGCGATCGCCCCAGGCTGCCCAAACCGCGCTGGCTGGTCTTCAGGGCAAACTGGCTACTCCCATCCGCCAACTGCGTGCCACCTGTTTGGATATTCTGGCGGAGGTGGAAGCCCGCATTGATTTTGAAGAAGACCTGCCGCCCCTCAACGAGGCCGAGATTTGCGCCCAGCTCCAGGCGGTGCGTCAGCGGGTGGCCGAAATTCTGGCGACGGCGGATGCGGGGGAGCTGCTGCGCATGGGCCTCAAGGTGGCGATCGTGGGCCGTCCCAACGTGGGCAAATCCAGCCTGCTCAATGCCTGGAGCCGCAGCGATCGCGCCATTGTCACCAACCTGCCGGGCACCACCCGCGACGTGGTGGAGTCCCAACTGGTGGTGGGCGGCATTCCCGTCCAGGTGCTGGACACGGCGGGCATCCGTGAGGCGGCGGATCAGGTGGAGCGCCTGGGGGTGGAGCGATCGCGCCAGGTGGCCCAGTCCGCCGATCTGGTGCTGCTGACCATTGACGCCCAGATCGGCTGGACAGAGGCCGACCAGGCAATTTACGACCAGGTGAACCACCGGCCCCTGATTTTGATATTGAACAAGATGGATCTGGTGGATGGTGGGGCGATCGCCCCCAACCTGCCGCCCTTTCCCCATCCCACCGTCCAGATGGCCGCCGCCCATCATCGGGGCATCGACGCCCTGGAACAAGCACTCCTGAAAACCGTCCAGGGGGGCAGTGTCACTGCCAGCAATTTGGATCTGGCGATCAACCAGCGACAGGCCGCCGCCCTCACCCGTGCCCAGGTAGCCCTCGACAACGTCTGTACCACCGTAGCTAATCAGTTACCCCTGGATTTCTGGACTATTGACCTGCGGGACGCCATTCGTGCCCTGGGTGAAATCACGGGTGAGGATGTCACTGAATCGATGCTCGACCGCATTTTCAGCCGCTTCTGCATCGGCAAGTAGCCGCGCAGGCCCTACGGGCTTAGGTTTGTGAGATGATGGCGGAGGTGTGGAGGCGAGTTTGGCTGATACCGATCCGAGCAAAACGAAAATTCCCTGACGAAATGATCTGTCCTGCAAGTTCTTTTAACTTTACTTTGCGTGAAATTAAGGAGAGCCAGGGCTGACCATCGTCTAATCAGTCAGAATTTCCGTTTTTTCCGAGGGTGGCAACCAGCCAATCAATCTGCAGGATAGGAACGATGCTTTCCAGTAACGACCCTACGATGTCCGTTGCCCCTTCCAGCCCGCTCCCCTTCATCCCACCTGCGCCTGTTCCGGATTCAGCGGACTCAGGCGTGTCCCCAGCGTCTTCGGGTGGCAAGATTATGCGGCGTATTTCCCTCATTGGCTTTACTGGAGGGCTGGCCCTGCTCATCGGTCTGGTGCTCTGGCAGGGGACGGGCATCATCAGCGATGCGCTTTCCCGCGTGGGCTGGCAAGTGTTCTGGCTACCCGTGTTTTTCCTGATTCCCCTGGGATCGGCGCTGCTGTCCTGGTGGTATCTCTTTCCCAGGGATGCCGCCCCTTCCCTAAAGCTGAGTTCCTACTGCACCTGGATCAACTATTCCGTGAACTGGCTGCTGCCCGTGGCCCAGGTGGGGGGTGAAATTGTGCGGGTGCGCCTGCTGCTAAAGCGCCAGGTTGAGGCGGCCATGGCGATCGCCACCGTCATCGGCGACCAGACCCTGCAAATCCTTTCCCAGGCCATCTACGCCCTGGTGGGCATTACCCTGCTGATGTGGGTGGGCATTGGCCCAGGGCAGGCCAGCGGCCAACTGGTGGGGCTGGTGCTGGGCAGCTTGGTGGTTCTCGCCCTGATTAGCTACGCCTTCTATTGGGTGCAGCACAAGGGCATTTTTAATCTCCTGGCAAAAGTGGCCCGCAAGTTTCCCAACCTGTCGGATCAGCCCCTCAGCGAAAGCGGCCCCCAGCTCGATATCGCCCTCAAACAAATGTATCAGCGGCGCGATCGCCTCGTGATCTCGTGCCTGTGGCGGCTGGCCTTCCGATTCACCGCCGCTGGCGAAACCTGGCTGGCCCTCTACTTCCTCGGTCATCCGGTGAGTATTGCCGACGCCATTATCCTGGAGAGCATTGGTCAGGCCGTTCGCTCTGCCGCCTTCTTCATCCCCGGTGGGCTGGGTGCCCAGGAGGGGGGGCTGATTCTGGTGGGCACGGCCCTGGGCATTCCCATGGAGGTGGCCCTCACCATGTCCCTGTGCAAGCGTATCCGGGAGCTGACTCTGGGGGTGCCGGGGCTGATTGCCCTGCAAGTTGAAGAAGGGATGCGGGCGATCGCCCTCTTTCGCCGCGACTGAATCTTCTTCCTGACCCGAACACTGGACAGGTGAGCCGTGAGCGGGGATAGTTGTCTTATTCATTCCTTCTCGCCTTCATCGCATGACGTCAGATTCCTCTTCCGCCCCCGCCACGGTTTCGACCATGCCGCAGCCCAGCGCTGACGGAAGCCCAAATCTTCAGGTGCGCTTTAAGACCGAGGGTGGTCGCCTGTTGCTGCTGTTGCCGCCTGACTCTGAGTCAACCCCACCGACTGCCGCCTGGGCCGATTTGTGGCAGCAGTTAAAGCAGCGGTTGACGGCGGGCGATCGCTTCTGGCAAACCGATGCGTCGGTTCACCTCATTGCCCGCGATCGCCTGCTAGACGTGCGTCAGCTTCAAGAAATTGCCGATGCCCTCGCCGAAGTGCAGCTCCGCCTGAAGCGGGTTTACACCAGCCGCCGCCAAACCGCCGTTGCCGCCGCCACAGCGGGCTACTCCGTCGAACAGCATTCGCCTGTTACCCACCTCAACCAGTCCAGCGAAGACAGCAAGCAGCCCCTGGCCGATCCGCTCTATATCCATACCACCGTGCGATCGGGGATGGAAATTCGCCATCCAGGTACGGTGGTCGTTCTGGGAGACGTGAATCCGGGCGGTGCCGTAATCGCTGAGGGCGATGTGCTCATCTGGGGTACCCTGCGGGGCCTGGCCCAGGCCGGGTCTTCTGGCAATCGCCGCTGTCTGATTATGGCCCTCCGCATGGAGCCTACCCAGATCCGCATCGCTGAATCCGTGGCGCGGGCACCCGAAACGCCCCCCAGCGAATATTACCCAGAAGTGGCCTACGCCACCGAAAATGGCATTCGCATTACTCGGGCCGTAGACTTTTCCAGGATGCGATCGCCCTCTTGAGGGAGAGCATTCTCCACCGTCTCAACTACACTATTCCTGGCAGCGATGGCTTCCTTATTCTCCAGCAAATGATTGATGTTGAATTATTTAACTTACTATTATTACTTGTCCTAACTAACGTCCCATTACTCGGCATAGCTGTTCATGAGTCGGATCATTGTTGTCACATCGGGTAAAGGAGGAGTCGGTAAAACGACCTGCACCGCCAACCTTGGCATGGCGATCGCCCAACGGGGCCATTCCATCGCCGTCGTTGATGCCGACTTTGGCCTCCGCAATTTAGACCTGCTCCTGGGGTTAGAAAACCGCATTGTCTATACAGCGGTAGAAGTGATTGCAGGCGAATGCCGCCTCGACCAGGCCCTCGTCAAAGATAAGCGGCAGCCCAAGCTAGTGCTGCTGCCCGCCGCCCAAAACCGCACGAAAGACGCGGTAAACCCTGACCAGATGAAAGAGCTGATTCAGGCGATCGCTAAAACCTATGAGTTTGTGCTGATTGACAGTCCGGCGGGCATTGAAACTGGATTTTTAAATGCGATCGCCGGAGCTAAGGAAGCTCTCATTGTCACCACCCCCGAAGTTGCAGCAGTCCGCGATGCCGACCGGGTCATTGGCCTGCTGGAAGCCAACGACGTGAAAAATATCCGTCTGATTGTCAACCGCCTTAAAGCCGAAATGGTGCAGGAAGACCTGATGATGTCAGTGCAGGATGTGCAGGAGATCCTGGCTATTCCGCTGATCGGCGTCATCCCCGACGATGAGCGCGTCATCGTGTCCACCAACCGGGGCGAACCGCTGGTGCTTTCCCAAACCCTCTCCCTGGCAGGCATCGCCTTCAGCAATATCGCTAAGCGCCTGGATGGCGAAAAGGTTCCCTTCCTGGACCTCACTGCTGCCCATGACGATATCTTCTCCCGAATTCGGCGCATGTTCCGCAGCGGCAACTCCCGCTAGCGCCTGTAAACCACCAGGATGCATCAGTCCACCCTGATGCCAGCCTCTCACCCACCTGCACCGTTGCCGCTCCTAGCTAAACATCTCGCATGATCATCGAATTGCTTGAACGACTCTTCAACCGCACCCCCTCCATCAGTAGCCGAGACGAGGCCAAACGCCGCCTGCAAATCGTTTTGGCCCACGATCGCGCCGATCTCCCTCCCCAACTCGTCGAGAAAATGCGCCAGGAAATTCTTGAGGTCGTCTCCCGCTACGTCGAAATTGACACAGAGCAAATCGAATTCTCCCTGGAGAACGATGAGCGCATGACAGCCCTGATCGCCAATCTGCCCATTCGGCGGGTGCGGGTAGAGTCTTAACGTACTCAGGTGGCTAAGCGGGCAGCCCAGAAGAGAAACATCCGAACGGGAAAGGGGCGATATCGTCACTTTTCAAAATCTTCACGGTTCGGCAGGATGGGATCATGAGCTAAGGGAACACCCCCATGAAAACTACCGACCTGGTCCAAACTTTTTACGACTGGTATCGCAATACGCTACGCAACACCAAATATCGCTGGCTGATCGTTTTGGGCACGCTGCTCTATCTGCTCAGCCCAATCGATATCTCACCAGACTTCCTGCCCATCATCGGCTGGATTGACGACGGCATCGTCGCCGCCCTCCTGGTATCCGAAATGTCACAAATCCTTCTGGAGCAGCTCAACCGCCGCAACAAACGGCAGGCCACCGCTCCCACCGACGCCGCTGCATCGGAAGCAGTCAATCCTAAGACAATTGACATCGACGCCCAGCAGGCTGGCTAAATTTCCTGGTTGCAGGTATTGTCCACAGAGCTTCCTCAATGCTACTATGATTAACTGTGGCCAATACGCGGGCGGTTAGCTCAGTTGGTAGAGCGCCTGCCTTACAAGCAGGATGTCACTGGTTCGAGTCCAGTACCGCCCATAGGTTTCGAAGCAGTTCAGGTGCTGATTAGCTTCCTGAAGATAGATGGTTCCTGGGGTACATTACCCTGAGCCTTCAGCGGTGGGCGTGGCTTTTGCTGGGAGTTCATTTACGCTGCCGTCGGCTGACGATGACGCGATTACCCGGTTTATTCTTGGGATTTCCTTGGCGGTTCGTTGACGCCCAGTTATACAGGAATAGCTCGGGAGCTTGATAGCCTCGTCTCTTTAGAGCGAGGTGGAAAAGCGACTTGGGAACTTTAGTTCCCGTCATCTCTGATATAATCGTACTATGCCGGTTTTCAAGATTCCGGTT
>JAYKGU010000004.1:0-17090 GCA_035285585.1 Synechococcales cyanobacterium | reverse complement strand
TGATGTTGTTGCCATACATCAGAGAACCGGCAACAGGCTCGCGGATACCGTCGATGTCAACGGGAGGAGCGGCTACGAAGGCGATGATGTAGCAGATGGTTGCAGTCAGCAGGGTGGGGATCATCAGGACGCCGAACCAACCCACATAGAGGCGGTTTTCGGTGCTGGTGACCCAGTTGCAGAACTGCTCCCACAGGTTAGCGCTTTCACGCTGCTGCAGAGTAGTAGTCATTACAATGAGTCCTTGTGTTTGTCTACAAAATGAATTGACTTATGTATTTGTGAAGTTAGATTAACCAACCCACATTTATACACTACAGGCTTCGTTGACTTTTGTAAACTCTCTCAAAGGTTTTCTCACTTTCGAAGGACTCGGGAGCAGATATTCGGTCGGATCAGCCCGGTGGCCACTGCATCTGGCGGCCTCCCAGCAGGTGCAGGTGCAGGTGATCCACGGTCTGGCCGCCGTCGGGTCCGGAGTTGATGACGACCCGATAGCCGTTCGATAGGCCAACTTGATCCGCCACCCGCTTGGCGATCAACAGCAGATGTCCGAGAACCGCGTGGTCTTCTGGGGTGGCTGCCGCCAGGTTGGGAATGGGCTTTTTGGGGATGACCAGGATGTGGGTCGGGGCCTGGGGGCTGATGTCCTTGAAAGCCAGACAAAGCTCATCCTCATGGAGAATGTCTGCCGGGATCTCTCGGCGGATGATTTTGCCAAAAATTGTGTCGCCCGATGCGCTCATAGCCGTTCAGACCTCCTGCAACTCTTTACTGCTGTAATTTTAAGAGGTTGCCGCCACAAAAGTTTTTTTCACGAGTTCCGTAGCAATTTTGGGCACCCTAGCGTCAGTTGGGTTAGGTCAGGGTGTCATGCTAGCGCGAACATGGAGTGCCGCCCTTGTCGGCATTGATGCTGTGAAGGTGGGGGTCGAGATTGACATTGCCGGAGGACTGCCAGGCATCGTCGTGGTGGGGCTTCCCGATACGGCGGTGCAGGAATCGCGGGAGCGGGTGAAAGCCGCTTTGAAAAATTCGGGCTATGCCTTTCCCATGCGTAAGGTGGTAATTAACCTCACCCCAGCCGATTTGCGCAAGGAGGGGCCAAGCTTTGACTTACCCATTAGCGTCGGCGTGCTGGCCGCATCGGAACAGGTGAATCCGGCGCTACTGGAAAACTACCTGTTCTTAGGAGAAGTTTCTCTGGATGGGGGACTGAGGGCGGTGACGGGGGTGCTGGCGATCGCCGCTGCTGCCCAAACCCTGGGAATCAAAGGCATTGTCGTTCCCAGCGAGAACGCCCGCGAGGCAGCGGTGGTGGAAAATCTCCAGGTGTACGGCTTTAAGCACATTGCGGAAGTGGCGGATTTTTTGAACGCCCCTGATCAGCACCAGCCGCTGGTGATCGACGGTCGCCAGGAACTGCGGCGATCGCACCAGTACAACCTCGACCTGAAAGACGTGAAAGGCCAGGCCCAGGCCCGCCGCGCCCTGGAAATTGCGGCGGCGGGGGGACATAACGTGATTTTCGTCGGCCCCCCCGGTAGCGGCAAAACGATGCTAGCTCGACGGCTACCGGGAATTCTGCCGCCCCTGAGCTTTTCCGAAGCGCTGGAGGTGACCCAGATTCACTCTGTGGCAGGCATGCTGCGGGAGCGGGGATGTTTGATTAGCGATCGCCCCTTCCGCAGCCCCCACCACTCCGCCTCGGGGCCATCCCTGGTGGGAGGCGGCAGCTATCCCAAGCCGGGGGAAATCTCCCTGGCCCACCGGGGCGTGCTTTTTCTGGACGAATTGACCGAATTTAAGCGGGATGTGCTGGGGTTTCTCCGCCAGCCCTTGGAGGACGGCTACGTCACCATCTCCCGGACGCGCCAGACCGTCTCCTTCCCCGCCCAGTTTACCCTGGTGGCCAGCACCAACCCCTGCCCCTGCGGCTATTTTGGCGACACAATCCAGCCCTGCACCTGCTCCCCTCGTCAGCGCGAGCAGTATTGGGCCAAGCTGTCGGGACCGCTGATGGATCGCATCGACCTGCAGGTGGCAGTCAATCGCCTCAAGCCCGAAGAGATGACCCGGCAGCAGTTTGGCGAAGACTCCAAAGCAGTGCGGGCCAGGGTAGAAGCAGCGCGCGATCGCATCCAGCAGCGGTTCCAGAACGACACCCCCAAGTGCAACGCCGAGATGCAGAGCCGCCATTTACGGCAATGGTGTGTGCTGGACGAGAGCAGCCGCACCTTGCTAGAAGGAGCTATTCGCAAACTGGGTCTCTCGGCCCGAGCAACGGATCGGATTCTTAAAGTAGCCCGCACCATTGCCGACTTAGCTGGCGAAGACCAGTTGCAGACTCCCCACGTCGCTGAGGCCATTCAGTATCGAACCATTGACCGAATGAGTTAACGAATGACGCCTAACGTAAATTGTCTCAAGCGACTCTTCACTGGGTTCTCAGCTGGGAGAGCAAGCGCCATTCCCGCACCATGGCATCGGTCCACAGCCAGCTTGCTTCCAGGCGATCGGCCTCAAATTCTCCCTGGCCGTTCAACACCACCATTTGCTGAATTTTGATTGCCTTACTCAGTAAATTGGCCGGTTGGTCGGGGGTGGGATTGGCCGACATCTGAGCCAGGGCAAGCGCGATGCCCGCATAGGCCGTGAGGGCATCCGGGTCAGAGACCTGCTGATCGGGTACGGCAAAGCCTGTATCTTCACCTTCGCCACCCTCTGCTGTGTCGGAGCTGACCACAATCCCCTGACTTTGCAGCGCATCCAGCGTCTTCAGCCAGATGTCTACCGCATCTTCAATATTGCCTTCAGTATAGAGGGCAAACCCCAGGGCGTTGTAGTGCGATGGGCTGGGATGCTTTTGAGCCGCATATTCCCAAAATTGGCGGGCATCCTGCACACTAAAATCTGTTTCCCCCTGACGAATGGACTCCCAGGCCAACCGCCCCTGGAGGAAAGAGATATGGGGTTCGCCAATCTGGTTGTCGGGAACGGCATTCAGCGCATCCATCGCTTTTTGGATTTCGCCCCGATCAATCAAGATTTGCACTGCGGCTTGTCCCTCATGGAGCTGGTCGTTGTTGAAATGATACATGGCCACCTGGGCCACCGTTTCGGCATCTGCCTCCAAGAGGTTGACCTCCTGCTCTGGAGGTAGGGTTGGCGCTTCGGAGATAACCCCTGGCTGGGAATTCGGGCTGGAGGGATAGAGGACTTGCGAAACCTGGTAGCCAACCAGGGCGATCGCCACCCCGGCTGCTCCCAATAGCGGCAACAACACTCGCTTGGACTGGAGCCAGGGACGCCGAGGATAGGCAATGACCGCCGCCGGAGGGCCGCTGGTAACCATCTGGGGCTGGTGCGATGGGTGCGGATTAAGCTTGACAGACGAATTGGCAGTGGCCAGGGCACCACCGGCAGTTGGACGATTTCCCTTGCGTCCAGCAGTAGGGACGGCTGGGTTGGTCGGGGCGATCGCCCCTGTCGCAGAATGGGCAGCGGTGCTGGAGGCTGGGCCGGGTTCCGATTGCGTTTCCCCGTTCTGAGACAGTTGCTGGATTAGCTCAGCGACCACAAATTCATCTTCGTAGGGATTTCCACTGCCAGCATCGTGATCGGTGGCTGATGACCCGGAGGAAACGAAGTCATCTTCAGGGATCAGGAACTCATCTTCTGAACCAATGCCAATCTCCAGGTCGCTGTCATCCATGGGATGCAGATAAACAGAATCGGAGAAGGCGGCCTCACCTGACTGGGAAGCGGCGGCCAAATCGCGCTGGGCCGGAGCAGGGGGCGTGTGCAGTTGGGGGACGCTCACCAGGGAATCTGCCGGGTTGTCAAGAAGGCGATCGCGCCCCGTCAAGTATCCATTAAAGTCAGGGTGCAGGTAGAGGGTGGGCAGCGCCCAGTAAAGCTGATGGGAGCCATAGGCCGAGAGCAGACCCTGGCGGGCGCGGCTGAGGCTCAAATCGACGGGATAACCCTGCTTCAGGTTGCGGTAGAACAGGCGTGTTAGGGTCAGAGCTACCTCGTCGGGAATTTGCTCTGCCATGGCCAGCACCGCCGGAATCCCCCGACTTACCAGGGCATCGGTGAGGCTCCGCTCTGCCGCCCCTGCTTCGGTATCGATGACAGCAGAAGACGCACCCCGGCAGGAGTTAAACACCGCCATGCGGATGCCATTGTTGACCAGCAGCCCCGCCAGGTCATCGCCACTGAGGGTTTCGGTCAACCCGGTGCGCCGGTTCACCAGATACAGGTGCCCCCCTGCGGCATCTAAATTGCTGTGCCCCGCATAGTGGAGAATCTGGTATTGCCCCTGCTCCAGCGCCTGGGCCAGCTCTTCGCGGCTGGGCTGTTCCAGGATGGTGAGCTGAATATCGGGCAGGGTGCCCACCAGCCCCCCCCGCAGGGAACCGGGCTGTAGCCGCAGCTCTTGCTGCAGGTGGCTGGCTTCTCGCTTAAGCTGAAGCTGGACCTGGTCGGTGGGGGCGGCGATCGCCATCAAAATCCGCAGCGTCGGTACGGGCTGGGATGACCCATCAAACCCAGGGCGCACCATTGCCGTTCCGGGCTGATAGCGGGAGAACAGGAGGTGAGTCCCCGTCGAAAGGGGATGGCTCAGCATTCCCATGCCATCGCGCCCGCTGTGCATCACTTCCCAGGGCAATTTGGACAACAGGGTGCCTTTTAAGCCCAGCCGCAGCCGCAGCGCCTCGCCCCGATGCTGGGCAATGCCCTGGGCCGTCATCCAGCTATCTCGCAGAATGCCTTGAAACAAATGGCCATAGAGCTGCTGGCCCAGATCCATCAGGCTGACGATTGGCTCGGAAGGGTCGATGGCGTCTGAAATCGCCATATCGCGAGAATTGACGGTGCCGCCCTGCAGTAACCCAATCAGCGGATTACTCATGAGCTGGCGAGCCTGGGAGAGCCAGTCACCCAGGGGCCAAATCACCTGTTCTTCAGCCAGCGGCACCCCCGGCTCAACTTTCTCCGTTCGGACTAAATACTCGCTCTCGCCTACTGGGGTTACCGAAATATGGAACTCTTGGGTCACTGCTCCCGCACCCTCCTAGTCTTGACGGTTAAAATGACAATATATGAATGACGCAGATATGTGACGCAGATATGTGACGCAGACAGGCACCAGTAATAGACAGACGTCGATGTAAAATCGAGGTTCGGTAGCATGACCCTTAGTCCTTCTATATACAGTTCTATCGCATGAGTGAATGGACTAACTACACCCTTCAAAGCCCTTCATGGTAAATCAGAGAATTTTAGCGGATGCCTTAAATTCTGCTTCAGGAAACGGGTATCTCTCTAGCGAACGGGTCAGAAAAAAATTATGGCCAGTATTTTCCGGATGATTCCCCATTACCTGGAAAACAGGAATGGTAGATGCACCCTGATTCAAACCCGGTTCAGACCTCTGGATCGGGTTTTCTTTTATCTTTCAAGATTCCAAAAAAAAGCGGGGCAAACAACCGTTTGCCCCTGGTGAGGGATGGCGCTGCTAATGAATTGTGCCGTTCGTCTGGCTTACAGACCGAAACCGATTGCTTCCAGTGCGCCAGCTTCGAGGATTTGTAGCAACAGGTAGGCAAAGATCACGCCTCCCATGCCGCCGATGAGGAAGCCACCGGCAAATTCGCTCCAGCCTTCGGAGGTATTGAAGGCATCGGGCGGATTGGGGTTGGTAATGGTGGCAACGGGCTTACCCACGCCGCTGCTGGAATAGATGGACAGGCAGACAGTGAGAATCAGCACCAGCAGGATGGCGGCAGCAGCACCCGCAAAATCAGCAACGTTGGTGTCCCGCAGGGGGCCAAGGAGGGCAAAGGGGCCATACAGCAAATAGCCGTGGGCCATGCCGATTTCTAAACCGCGACGCTGAGGAGATAACCCAGCCCGATAGGCAGGAAGGTTATTAATAAATGCTTTTGTAAACGCCGAGGAATTGATAGGGGTAGCCAGGTTGCCAATTTGCGGATCTTCAGCGGGTTTAATGGCATCAAGAGTCATGCGAAATTTTCTCCCAGTGGTTAGAAACAATCGAGTGAACAGCAGGAGTTAGACTCCGGCTGCATCTTCGCGCTCAATGTAGATGAACAGGAGTGCCATAGCAACGGCTGGAAAAACCAGACCAGCCAGGGGAACCATAATCGACGGTAAAAAAGACGCTGACATAGTTAAATTTCCTAAGTTTAATCACAACTAATGACGACTTTGTGACGTTTGTGGCAGGCATTTAAAACCGCTACCACAAGCGACTAACCGTAGATTTGACTGTACTGTGAATCTGTCACCGATTCTCAGGTTGCTAAGAATTTTTAACAAAAATGAATCTTGAAACGGGTGACTCATCTAAACAATTTTTCACACTATACTCGCGTCATCCAGCGTTAAGGACGGCAGGTCAGCAGGAACCACCGGGCGAGCCAGGGAAACTTTGCGGCTCTCTCGCTGGGTGAGCATCTCAACGGCGATCGCCTCTACCACCATTTCCAGACAGCCCTGGGGAACGGGCAACTTAGCCGTAGTTTTCAGGCAGCCCAGACCGTCGGGATAGAAGTTTACCAACCAGCGGGGTGGGATTGCCATAGAGCGCGTCTGGCGGTCATACACCCAGAGCTTGACGTAGATCCGGGCCGCCTGTTCTGGCAGGCGCACCACCACGGTCACCATCTCGCCTGCCACCAGTTCCCCAGTGGGTAGGCCAAGATCGGGGGTGGGAATGGGCACGTCCTCCGGCAGGGTCAGCCCTGGCAGATAGGAGGAATTTGCAGAAGCAGAGGGATGCTGTAAGGAGCGATCGCCCACCTGCCCGCCATCCTCTGCCACAGCTTCTACCCCGTCGTCTACCACAACTTCTTGACTGGAGGTTTCGCCATGGGCCACGGGAGAAGGCTGGCCAGCAAGGGGGCGGTGACGCAGAGCCAGGTCTTCCGGGGCGGGAGCCGCTGGTTGAACAGCCTCTGGCGCACTGGTAGCGGCCTCTCCCCCTGGCGGGTGCGCCGCCATCTTTCCTGCCGCTGGTTGGGGACGGTTTGGAGCACCTGTATCAGCGACATCACCTGCCGGACTCTCCTTATCGGCGGTGACATCAGTGACGGCGGGAGCAGCTTCCCCAACACCATGTGATTGGGGCGGCGGTTGGGGCGGATTGGCAGAGTCACCCCGTCCGGCATCGGCGTCCCCAGCATCGGCCAGGGATACGGTATCGGCTGGGACAGAATCCGCAGGTGGGCTAGCGGGGGCGGCTTGGGCCGCTCTCACCGCATCGGCCAGAGCGATCGCCACGCCACTGGAGGCGGTGGCGGAGCCTTTGCCAAAGGGCGGCAATTCAATCTTGGTTCGGGGTGCAGCGGCTCCGGCGGGCGTGAGTCGGGGGGGGAGGGGCTGGTTTTCGGCGGGACGGAAAGCTGGTTGGGGTCCAGACGATGGGCGAATTTCGGGAATCGTGACGCGGGCAGACGGGGATGCCGCCTGCTCCTGGGGTGGTAAAAACTCTGGGGGCGGCTGAACCTCGAACTGCGGAGTACCCTGGGCCACGGTGTCAAGCAGGTCACTGAGATCAGTGGTGACGACAAACGACTGAGACGCCCAAACCGTGTCGTCATCTTCTACCGTGGCCCGGCCATCTATAAGCAAAAGTTGCCCCAGCAGCAAATGGGTTTTAGGCAGGGCGGGTTGGGCGATCGCACAGGTAAACCGATGGGGCAGCCGGGAAATCCGCATGACCTGATCCTGAACCAGGAGGCGGCGTCCGGTTTGCGGATCGGTGAGGCAGAGGCGAAGTTTAGCATCCAGGGGGCGGGAAGGCTGGTCGGGGGCGATCGCCTCCAGTTGCCCCGCCACGGTAAACGGCTGGTGACGATGCAAGACATAGGCATCCCGCTCAATACTGATATGAATGGTGCCTACCAAGGATTCAGGGTTGAGCGGCAGGAACCGCTCATCAGGGGAGGCCGCCTCTGCCGCCGAGAAGGCATCTGACAGTTCCTCCAGGGACTCATCCAGGGCCTCCCCAGGCAGGTTTACATTCGCTGGGGTGACCGCCGCTGATTGCCCAGGGCTGGCGATCGGGCTGGGCGAAGCGTTCACCTGGTTTGGAGTAGGAGCGGCGAACGGTTCCACGAAGTTTTCCCCAACACCGGCCTCCAGGGCAGCGGATTCATCGAGGACGGCGGCCAGTTCGTCAAATTTCTTGGCCATGGAAGCAATGATGTGTTCGGCCAGCTCTTCCGCCGTCTGGAAGAGGCGATTAATTTCGTGCAGCGCCTCCGGATCGATGGCTTCCAGATCGACGGCCTCCAGCGCCTCCAGGTGAGCCGCCGCCAGCTCGAAGGGGTTCGGTGCTTCTGATGATAGGACCAGCGACGGATCAGCCTGACTCGCTGGCTGCAAGTCTGGCTGATGGTCTAACTGGACACCCGGCTGAATCTCTGGCTGAATCTCTGGCTGTGTCTCCGGTTGCATATCCTGGCGGATACTCGGCAGAATCTCTAGCGGAATCTCTGGCTGGGTATCTGCCTGAGCATCCGGCGGAATCTCCGTTAAAAAATCTAAAGCTGGCCCATCTGCGGGGGATGCATTTGCAGATTGATCACTGGGCTTAGCAGCGATCGCCCCCCCGGTGGCAGCCGTTCCTATTGGGTCTACAGGCGATCGCACCGACTGCATCAGATCCTCCAGCAGTTGCTGGGCGAGGCGCTGGGCCTCAGTTTCGGCTTGAGTTGCATCGTTGGGGCGATCGCGCGGATTAAGGGCCTGGGGTGCTGCGTCTGGAGATACGGCAACCGGCTCGGCTGCGGAGACTGGTGCCGCTTCGCTGGAGGGAACCAGGGTGGGAGCGGACTGGAGGGCTTCCAAAAAGGCAACGTCTTCGGCGTCTGGCTCCACGTCAAAGTCCACATCGCCATCGGCCACTTGCTCCAGCACTTGAATTTGCAGGGCGTGAACGCGGATTTCCCCTTCTCCCGACTTAACCGCGCATTGGATGCTCCACATCCCCGACTGCAGCATGGTAAACGGCAGCAGGGCCACCAGGCCGTTGGCATCGGTGCGATCGCGGCGGCGCAACAGCTTACGGCGGGGGGGCGTCGTATCTATATCCAAATAGCGGACCCGCACCTCCACGGGGCAACGGGCATGGGCCAGCCGTGCCATCAGGCGATAGCGCCCTTCCAGAATTTCTGACTCTGGCGATGGCAGGGGCAACCAGTCGCGATCGCCCGCTTTTTGAATCAAAAACTCCCATGCTTCCATCGCGCACCTCCATCAGTGCCAAGTCGCAGGGCTAACCCCAGCGCCCATCCAATAGCGATCCATCCACCGTCCCGCGCAGACTATGCTTGCGGATCTGTTTGCCATACCTTAGCTTAGACGTCGTAGAATGACAATCGCTATACTGTTTGATTACTTCTTCTTTTTGGAGTTCCCCAAAAGCCTGTGGCAACGGTTTTACGTGAATGGAGCTATCGCTATCAGTGGTTGTATGACGCGATCGCTCGTCTCAGTGCCCTCAGCGTGGGTGGGGAAGCCCGCTTTCGCCAACTGGCCCTCAACGGGGTGACGATTCTGCCCAACACCAAAGTGCTGGATCTGTGCTGCGGCAGTGGGCAAACGACCCAGTTTCTGGTGGCGCGATCGCAGCAGGTCACCGGGCTGGATGCCTCGCCCCTATCCCTGGAGCGTGCCCGTAAAAATGTGCCCGAGGCCACCTATGTAGAAGCCTGGGCCGAGGCCATGCCCTTTGAGAATAGCGAGTTTGATGTCATCCACACCAGCGTTGCCCTCCATGAGATGAGTGCCGAGCAACTCCGGGCCATCCTCAAGGAAGTCTATCGGGTGCTGAAGTCGGGCGGCACCTTTACTCTGGTAGATTTCCATCAGCCCACCCAGCCCCTCTTTCTTCCTGGTCTCTATCTATTTTTGCTGTTGTTTGAAACGGAAACGGCCTGGCAGTTTATCAATACTGATCTGGAAGCATTGCTCAGCGAAATGGGGTTTGAAGTGCGCGATCGCCGCCTCTACGCAGGCGGTAGCCTCCAGGTGATTCAGGCCGGAAAGCGATAAAACAACGTCCTTGCAGGGTCGAAGCATTTCGTAATGCC
Organism: Synechococcales cyanobacterium; assembly: GCA_035285585.1. Taxonomy (GTDB): domain Bacteria; phylum Cyanobacteriota; class Cyanobacteriia; order CAKZMO01; family CAKZMO01; genus JAYKGU01. The sequence goes on along the minus strand of JAYKGU010000004.1, from coordinate 6,963 downwards.
CTTTAGATTTCTCAGCAAACGCACTGCCGAAATGCTTTGCCTCCACGGTGGATATGTTTCTCCCAGGAGATGCTTAAAAGCCGCTGAATTACGCCTGTAACAGCCCGAAAGAATTGCCCGTAGTCGCCCAGAGATTGAGCGACTAAAACATCAAAACTGTTGCGAAAATCCAGCCCTTAACTAACCGCAACGATCCAAATCTTGAGGGTTAGCTTGATAGAAAAATCAGCCAGGTTTGGAAGGATGGATACCCAAACCTGAGATTTTTTGGAGCCGTTAAGCCTTCCTCGTACCCTGGCGAGGGCTTCCCTGAGGTATAACTGACAACCGTTTCGGCGGGAAATAGGGCAAGGAATTTGGCTACCAGGGAGGTATCTTAACATTAGTTAACACAAATTGAGTATTTGTTCTCTCAGAATGTCAAAAATTGTAAAAGAGAATCTCGAATTTTTTATCAAATTGTGTCAGTTGGGGGGCGATCGCCTTATTTGTTCGACATTTTCTGATACAAACATCTTGGATGCGGAATAGCTGTCGCCCGGTCGATGGCTAAACCCTGGATCAATGCCCAATGCCTTTGCAGAGAGGAGTTTAACTGGATGTTCACCCACGTCAAGCCCACGGTCAGACATATCTCTCCCGACGACCTGAATGGACGTGATCTGATCAAAGTGGTCTATGTCGTGCTCGAGCCGCAGTATCAAAGTGCGCTGTCAGCGGCAGTACGATCCATCAATCAGAACAATCCCAAGGTGGCGATCGAGATTAGCGGATATCTGCTGGAAGAACTCCGCAGCCCCGAAAACTACGAGGCGTTTGAGCAGGATGTGGCCAGCGCCAATATTTTCATCGCCTCCCTGATTTTCATCGAAGAGCTGGCCGACAAGGTGGTTGAGGCCGTCACGCCCCACCGCGATCGCCTGGATGCCGCCGTCGTCTTCCCCTCCATGCCCCAGGTGATGCGCCTCAACAAGCTGGGCAGCTTCTCCATGGCGCAACTGGGCCAGTCCAAGAGTGCGATCGCCCAGTTCATGAAAAAGCGCAAGGAAAATTCTGGGGGCAGCTTCCAGGACGCCATGCTGAAGCTGTTGCGCACCCTCCCCAAGGTGCTCAAGTACCTGCCGGTGGAAAAGGCCCAGGACGCCCGCAACTTCATGCTCAGCTTCCAGTACTGGCTGGGCGGTTCCTCCGAGAACCTGGAAAACTTCCTGCTGATGCTGGCGGATCGGTACGTGGCGGCGGGGGCAAATGGCCGTTCGTCCCTACAGTATGCCGAACCCGTCACCTACCCCGACATGGGCATCTGGCACCCCCTCGCCCCTCAAATGTTTGAGGACGTGAAGGAGTACCTGAACTGGTATCAGTCCCGCCCGGATATTTCCGACGACCTGAAGGATTCCTTTGCCCCCTGCATCGGCCTGGTGCTACAGCGCACCCACCTGGTCACTGGCGACGACGCCCACTACGTGGCAATGGTGCAGGAAATGGAGTGCATGGGCGCTAAGGTGATCCCCGTGTTCTCTGGCGGGCTGGACTTCTCCAAGCCGGTAGACGCCTATTTCTACGACCCCCTCAGTAAAGGACAGGTGGCGATCGTGGATGCGGTGGTCTCCCTCACCGGATTTGCCCTGGTGGGTGGGCCAGCAAGACAGGATCACCCCAAGGCCATCGAATCCCTGAAGCGGCTCGATCGTCCCTACATGGTGGCCCTGCCCCTGGTGTTCCAAACCACAGAAGAGTGGGAAGACAGCGACCTGGGGCTGCACCCGATTCAGGTGGCCCTGCAAATTGCCATTCCCGAACTGGATGGAGCCATTGAGCCAATCGTCATGTCCGGGCGGGATGGGGCAACGGGGAAAGCGATCGCCCTGCAAGACCGCATCGAAGCCGTCGCCCAGCGGGCCATGAAGTGGGCCAACCTGCGCCGCCTGCCCCGCATGCAGAAGAAGCTGGCCATCACCGTCTTTAGCTTCCCGCCGGATAAGGGCAACGTGGGCACCGCCGCCTACCTGGATGTGTTCGGCTCCATTTACCGGGTGCTGGAAGCCCTACACCGCAACGGCTACGCCGTGGAGGATCTGCCGGAATCCGCCGAGAAGCTCATGCTGGAGGTGCTCCACGACGCCCAGGCCCAGTACAACAGTCCGGAGCTGAATATCGCCTACCGCATGTCGGTGCCGGAGTATGAAGCCCTCACCCCTTACCACAAGCGGCTGGAGGAAAACTGGGGTCCGGCACCGGGCCACCTCAACAGCGATGGTCAGAATCTGCTGATCTACGGCAAGCACTTCGGCAACGTGTTCATCGGCGTGCAGCCCACCTTCGGCTACGAAGGCGACCCCATGCGGCTGCTGTTCTCCCGCTCCGCCAGCCCCCACCACGGCTTTGCCGCCTACTACACCTACCTGGAGAAAGTCTGGGGGGCAGACGCGGTGCTCCACTTTGGCACCCACGGCTCCCTGGAGTTCATGCCCGGTAAGCAGATGGGCATGTCAGGCGAGTGCTACCCCGACAGCCTGATCGGCTACACCCCCAACCTCTATTACTATGCGGCGAATAATCCTTCGGAGGCCACCATCGCCAAGCGCCGCAGCTATGCCGAAACCATCAGCTACCTGACCCCCCCTGCGGAAAATGCCGGACTCTACAAGGGCCTGAAGGAACTCAGCGACCTGATCGGCTCCTACCAGACCCTCAAGGACTCCGGACGGGGAGAGGCGATCGCCAACGCCATTGTCGAAAAGTGCCGCCTGGTGAACCTGGACAAGGACATCGCCTTACCCGAAGGGGACGTGAAAGATCTCACCAGCGAGGAGCGGGATACCCTGGTGGGCCAGGTCTACATCAAGCTGATGGAGATTGAGTCGCGACTGCTGCCCTGTGGGCTGCACGTGATTGGCAATCCCCCCACGGCGGAAGAGGCGATCGCCACCCTGGTGAACATCGCCGGACTGGATCGCCCTGAAGACGGCATGAAGAGCCTGCCCCGCATTGTGGCAGAAAGCCTAGGTCGGGATATTGAGGAGATTTATCGGAATAGCGATCGCGGTGTCCTCGACGATGTGCAGTTGCTCTACGACATCAACCAGGCCGTGCGGGAAGCGGTGGCGGCGATGGTGAAGGAGCAGACCGATGGCGAGGGGCGCGTCTCCAAAGTCAGCAAGCTCAACTTCTTCAACCGGGGCCGCAAGGAACCCTGGGTGGAAACCCTGCATCAGTTGGGCTATCCCAAGGTGGACGGCGAAGCCCTCAAGCCCCTGTTTGAATACCTGGAGTTCTGCCTCACCCAAATCGTGGCGGACAACGAGCTGGGCGGTTTGCTGCAAGCCCTGGACGGTCGCTACGTGCTCCCTGGCCCCGGCGGCGACCCGATTCGCAACCCGGCAGTGCTGCCCACCGGCAAAAACATCCACGCCCTCGATCCCCAGTCCATCCCCACCACGGCGGCGGTGCAGTCGGCCAAGGTGGTGGTGGAGCGGCTGCTGGAGCGGCAAAAGGCGGAAAACGGCGGACGCTACCCCGAAACCATCGCCTTCGTCCTCTGGGGCACGGACAACATCAAAACCTACGGCGAATCTCTGGCCCAGGTGATGATGCTGGTGGGCGTGCGCCCGGTGCCCGACGCCCTGGGCCGGGTGAACAAAATCGAGCTAATTCCCCTGGAGGAACTGGGCCGCCCCCGCATCGACGTGGTAGTGAACTGCTCTGGCGTGTTCCGCGACCTGTTCATCAACCAGATGGCGCTGCTGGATCGGGCCGTGAAGCTGGCGGCGGAGGCCATCGAACCTTTGGAGATGAACTACATCCGCAAGCACGCTTTGCAGCAGGCCGAAGAGATGGGCGTGAACCTGCGGCAGGCCGCCACCCGCGTCTTCTCCAACGCCTCTGGCTCCTATGCGGCCAACGTCAACCTGGCGGTGGAAAACAGCACCTGGGAGGAGGAGCAGGAACTCCAGGAAATGTACTTGAAGCGCAAATCCTTTGCCTTCAATTCCGACAACCCCGGCATGATGGATCACTCCCGCGAGGTGTTTGAATCGGCCCTGAAGACGGTGGATGTCACCTTCCAAAACCTGGATTCGTCGGAAATCTCTCTGACGGATGTGTCTCACTACTTTGACTCTGACCCCACCAAGGTGGTGCAAAGTATCCGCAAGGACGGCAAGAAACCCGCCGCCTATGTCGCGGACACCACCACTGCCAACGCCCAGGTGCGCACCCTCTCGGAAACCGTCCGTCTGGATGCCCGCACCAAGCTCCTTAATCCCAAGTGGTATGAAGGAATGCTTTCCCACGGCTATGAGGGCGTGCGGGAACTGTCGAAGCGTCTGGTGAACACAATGGGCTGGTCGGCCACGGCGGGCGCGGTGGATAACTTCGTCTACGAAGATGCCAATGACACCTTCATCAAAGACGAAGCCATGCAAAAGCGGCTCATGGATCTCAACCCCAACTCCTTCCGCCGCATGGTAACCACCCTGCTGGAAGCCAACGGACGCGGCTACTGGGAAACCAGCGACGAAAACCTGGAACGCCTCCAGCAACTCTATGAAGAGGTAGAGAATCGCATCGAGGGTGTTGAGTAGGTTAAGTCGCTAAATTTTAGGATGGGCATGGGCGATCGCTCGTGCCCATTTCTTTATTTTCAAAGGTTTTGCCAAAATCGATCAGGATGAAGAAAATTTCCAAACAAGTCGATTGTATTGGAGACTGCGAGTACCAAAGTTAAGTAGGAGACCTCTATTTACTCCAGCAGCACGAAGATAGTTGATGACTTGAGCCTCTTCGGTTCCGCCGATTCTAGCGAGAGCTTTGAGTTCCACAATGATGCTATCAAAGCAGAAGAAGTCAACCCTATAAAGCGTTTGTAAGCGGACTCCTTGATAATAAACAGGTAATTGTTTTTCACGCTCGTATGGAACCTTTCGCAGCCTGAATTCATGTTCAAGGGCTTCTTGATAAACTGTTTCAAGGAATCCGTTGCCAAGGGTGGCGTGGACAGTCATCGCAGCGCCGATGATGGCGAAGGTTTGGGGGTCACGATCCGCAGATGACGCAGATGGACGCAGATTATTGTTTACCATCTCTGATGCCCCGTTGATGCTATATCTCAGAATTCCCATTATCTGCGCTAATCTGCGTCATCTGCGGATAAATTTTGGATGTACAAACAAGTCAATGCCATTCAGGATTTGTGGGCGATCGCTCCCAACAACAGGGCCATACACATTTCATGCAGGCTTCGCCAACGTCTTGTATCTGTGAAAGCTAACGGTATGGAGAAGAAGGATGGGCGATCGCCTGATGCTTTACTTATAGACATCTCCACGAGGACCAATGGTTGCGAATAGCTTGTGCTTAAGAGCGGTTGACGAAAGACCAGGATCTTTTCCTGATCGATAAGCCTGAATCGCTAAATCACTCTCAGCCAGTTCCTCGGCTGAAATGGTCTCGTCACTATCTTCAACTTCAACTGGTCTGTAAACCAGCTCTGCCAAAGCTACCAACAGACGATTTTGCTCACTGGGACGAAGCGTCTGGGCAAGGGACAAAACCTCTTCATACGTTGACATTGAAACCATTCCCTGCTCTAAACAACTTGATTCCAGTATAGAGGGAAATAATGGGGATAAGCGATCGCTGTTAGACTTGAGGGCGATCGCCCCGAACAACTGAGCGATACACATTTCATGCAGACTTCATCAACGCCTTGTGTACTTGTGAAAGTTGACGGTACGGAGAAGAAGGCATGGGCGATCGCCTTTGTCTGGAGCAGTCAGCGTTATTCAGGGCTTATGGGCGATCGCTCCCAACAACTGGGCGATCGCCCTCGAAGATCAGAATGGCCAACCTACACTAAAATTGACATGTACCCAGATCTGCCTGAATCTTAGTCATGACAACCCTTGAGCAAGCGCTTGACACCGTCAGCCAGTTATCCACCGAACAGCAGGAAATGCTGCTCGACATTGTGAAACATCGCTTAGTAGAGGCAAGACGCCGCGAAATTGAGCAGAATGCAAAGGAGGCGATCGCAGCATTCCATCAAGGAAGGTTAAAACCCCAGCCAGTTGAAGACATCATTACAGAATGTCGAATCATTAGCAACTCGGAAGAAGTATCGAAACCAGCGCTCGTGTAATGTTCAGGTATTGTTTTAACAAGTCGAGGCGCTTCGTTGCTTTGTTGAGCGCTGTTTTAGCAAGTTAGCCACTGTTTTGACAAGTCAGGCGCTGTTTTGAGAAGTTGACGGCTATTTTTAGAAAGTTAGCAGTTGTTTTGACATTAGGGGAATGATGGCTTACAGCGATTTCAATTTGGCGAGAGCTAGAGATGCCTTTGGCCTGACATTGGCGGAAAGCCGCGATCTGTTTGCGACCGTCACGCCGATTGCTCCCTCCGACACGCTCACGACGGTGTTGGCTGACTACATTCCGCTGGCAACGGCGATCGCCACTGAAAAAGCCCGGTCGGAGTTTCTCATTGCCCCAATTCTGGCAGAAGTGCGGCGACAGCTTAACAACCAAATTTCTTTGTTTTCAGGAAGCGAGTTTTCGGTCGCTCCAGATCAGGGACTCCAGGGATTCTGCGATTACATCATCAGCGCATCGCGGGAGCAGCTTTTGATTACGGCTCCGGTGATGATAATTGTGGAAGCAAAGCGGGAAGATATCATCGGCGGTTTGGGCCAGTGCATTGCGGCAATGGTGGCAGCCCAATTGTTTAATCAACAGGAAGGTAATGCGGCGGGGAAAATCTATGGAGCCGTGACCACCGGCACGAACTGGAAGTTTTTGATATTGGAGGATAAAACGGTTTCGGTAGATCGAGTGGAGTATTTCATTAACCAGTTGGACAGGATTTTAGGTATTTTGATGGAGCCATTTCAACTCAATCTGACGACGAGCTTGGGCTAAAATCAATCCGCTGTATGCTGATCGGGCAGCTTTGGAGCAGTTTCTT
>JAYKGU010000003.1:0-6452 GCA_035285585.1 Synechococcales cyanobacterium | reverse complement strand
GGGATACCATATTTTCCAGAAAGCGCCGAAGTTTCAGTGAGCCACTCAATTCAAAACTCAAAACTCAAAACTCAAAACTCTCTCGTCCCCCCGTCCTGCTGAACCCTCAATGTCTTCTATCCCATCCACCCATCCGCCCATTCGCCCGATCCCCCGGCCTATCCATCCCCTCAGCATTGCACCGATGATGGATCGCACCGATCGCCACTACCGCTACTTTATGCGGCAAATTACCCGCTGCACCCTGCTGTATACGGAGATGGTGACCACGGCGGCGATTCTCCATGGCGATCGCCCCCACCTGTTGGGGTTTTCTGCCGATGAAAAGCCGCTGGTGCTGCAGTTGGGGGGGGATGACCCGGCGGATCTGGCCACCTGTGCCCGCATGGCCGCCGATTGGGGCTACGACGAGGTGAATCTGAATGTGGGCTGTCCCAGCGATCGCGTCCAGACGGGCAATTTTGGAGCCTGCTTGATGGCCCAGCCCCAGCGGGTGGCGGACTGCGTGGCGGCCATGCGGGCGGCGGTGGGGATTCCCGTGACGGTGAAACACCGCATCGGCATTGATGATCTGGATCGCTATGAAGACCTGGCCCATTTTGTGGAAACGGTGGCGGCGGCGGGGTGCGATCGCTTCACCGTCCACGCCCGCAAAGCCTGGCTACAGGGCCTCAGCCCCAAGGAAAATCGCACCGTTCCGCCGCTGCGCTATGGGGATGTCTATCGCCTCAAGGGAGATTTTCCCCACCTGGAGATTGAAATCAATGGCGGCATTACCGACCTGGATCAGGTCCGCACCCACCTGGGGCAGGTCGATGCGGTGATGGTGGGCCGTGCCGCCTACGACCATCCATTCTTATTTGCTGCGGTGGATCGGGAGTTCTATGGGGGCAATCGGCCTTTGCCCACCCGACAGCAAGTCGTGGCGGCCATGCTGCCGTATATTGAGTACTGGACGGATCGGGGGCTGAAGCTGAACAAAATCACCCGTCACCTGCTGCAGCTCTTTACCGGCCAGCCAGGAAGCCGCGTCTGGAAGCGCCACCTCACGGAGCAGTCCTGTAAGCCGGGACGGGGGGCGGAGGTGCTGCTAGAAGCCCTGGCGCTCATGCCATAGTTGGTAGCCAACTGAGGAATGCTATGACTTCTTCGTCTGATGCCCGGCAATACGCCCCCGCCACCACCCGCAACCGGGAACCGATCCTCGCCATCCTCCAGCAGGTGCTGCCGCCGGAGGGCACGGTGCTGGAGGTGTCCAGCGGCACGGGGGAGCACGCTGTTTTCTTTGCGCCCCGGCTGGCTCCCCGACGGTGGCTACCGTCAGACCCCAATCCCCAGGCGCGGGCCAGCATTACGGCCTGGCGGCAGCATTCCCCAGCGGCAAACCTCTGTCCGCCCATTGCCCTGGATGCCCGTGAGTCAGTCTGGCCCGTGGAGCAAACGCCGCTGCCGGAGGCACTGCAAATGCTGGATCTGGAACGGTATCCAGTGGGGGCGATCGCCAATATCAATATGATTCACATCGCCCCATGGGCTGCCTGCCTGGGGCTAATGGCAGGGGCAGAGCGCATTCTGCCTGCGGGCGGCGTCCTGTATCTGTATGGCCCGTTTAAGCGAAACGGCGTCCATACGGCTCCAAGCAACGAAGCCTTCGATCAAAGCCTGCGCTGGCAAGACCCAGGCTGGGGCGTGCGGGATCTGGATGAGGTGACAGCGGTAGCGGCGGATCACCGGCTTGAGCGGCTGGCGGTTTATGAGATGCCTGCCAATAATCTTTCGGTTGTGTTTAAGAAACTTTAGCAAAGCTAATAGTCCCGCACCTTAGGACAGACCCCCAGCCCCGATGGGGCATTGGCGGATTGGGTGGACAGGCAGGGCTGATGATAACCTGCTTCCTGATCCAGCGGTGGGGGAGTCTGGCCAAACACCATTTCGCAACTGAAGTCTTCAAAGTTGGGGGTCATGGTGAGGGGGATGCCAAAGTCTTTGGTAAAAAATTCCTGGGTGGGTAGCTTGCACATGTTGACGCACATCCCCACACAGCGGCTGTTTTCCAGGTAGCGGCACTTCTGGATGTGGACGCCGCTGGCCTGCCGCCGCAGGGTACCGTCCTGGTCTGGAACCTCTACCGTCGTAACTTTGCAGGGGCCGACTAGCCATTGAAACAGGGCGGCGGCAAACCAGGCGTTGAGTTCGCACACCAGACGGGTGGGGGAGAACAGGGTGCGAATCAGCCAGAGCACAGGGGCGGGAATCAGGGACTTTAGAATACCCGTCACGGCGTCCTGCTGCTGCTGGGCGTTGCGGTTCGTCATAATCCGCTTTGACAGATCCACCAGACCGTCATATCCCTTGAGGGTGGTGCGGTACCCCAACACCTTCGCCATCTGGCGGGAAAACAGCCAGATAAACAGGCGATCGAGGACATTGTCCTGGTAGAGGCGCTGATCAAGGGGAGATAGGCGGGTCATAAGGGGGCACCGGAATTTTGATACGGCTGTTGATGAACCTGAGTAGGTCAGCACAATTAAATTCATGTTAGAAAACTGGGGGAGATCCCCGGTGGGGCGCTCCCCCGGTTTTCTAACCTTCGTTTTTCAATGCAGTTCTACTTATTGCTGATTCTAAACCTCGTCTGGGTTGGGAGGTGGTTCTGCTTAGCTGCGCTGATACATCATGCCAGGAAGTTGGGAAACCCGACCCAGCAGTTCGAGCTGTACCAATCCACTGAGCACGGCACCCGTGGGGAGCTGGGTTTGGGCCACAATCGCGTCTAAGGCAACAGGATTGGCTGGGATGGCCAGCAAAATTGCCGCCAGCTCTGGATCAAGGGATGGGTCAGGCAGCAGGGGCAACACTGTCTGTTGGGGCAAGGGGGCTGGGTCGTGGCCTTTGCGGGACTTTGGTTCTGACTGCCCGCTGGGCGGGGAGAATGGCAGGTCGGGAATGGCCCCCAACATTTCCAGCAGTTGGGATTCGCCCAGAATGATCTGGGCACCGCTATTGATCAGGTGCAGGCAGCCTTCCCCACGCTCATTGTCCAGGGAGGCAGGCAGGGCGTAGACATCCCGGCCATACTCATTGGCCACGCGGGCCGTGATTAAAGCGCCCGACTTGAGGGGCGCTTCCAGCACCAGGGTGGCGCGGGTCAATCCGGCAATGATGCGGTTGCGACGGGGAAAGTTCATGCGATCGGGCTTGGTGCCCGCTGGAAACTCGCTGAGAATCAGACCATCCTGGGCGATGCGGCTGGCCAAGCGTCGATTTGAGGAGGGGTAGGCAATGTTTACCCCGGTGCCCATGACCGCAATGGTGCGTCCACCGGCCCATAGACAGGCTTGATGGGCGATCGCATCAATACCGTCTGCCAGTCCCGAAACTACCACAAACCCAGCATTGGCCAGGGCACGGGCAAGCCGTTCAGTCCAGCGCTCACCGTAGGCCGACGGTTCACGGGTGCCCACAATGGCGATCGCCGGTACCTCTCCCCGATTCTCCGCCCGCTCCACCCGTCCCCGATAGTAAAGGATGGGCGGTGGGTCGGGAATCTCCAGCAATAGCCGGGGATAATCGGGATCGGCGGGCGTCCAGAAGCTGGGGTTATCGCGCTCGTGCTGCGTCAGGATGGCTTCGGGATGGAGGTGCGATCGCGCGGCCACCAGCGCTTCGGCCCCCTGGGCACTGATACCATCGACCTGCTGGAGATCTCGCTGATCTGCTTCCCATGCCGCCGCCAGACTGCCAAAACAATGATGCAGCCGCAGCAGCAGCGTTGCCCCAATTCCCGGCACCTGACTCCATGCCACCCAGTAAGCTCGTTCCTGCATTCAAACCAATGCCTCCCCTGTGCTGGCTTCAGTATGCCCAGGGAGGCCATGCGGATTGAGCTAACTCGTTCATGAGGGTTGTAGGGGGGCAGTCTCACCCTACGGCTCTCTTTGGCTAATCGATGTATTGGCGGCAGCGGCGGTAGCGAATTTTGAGGACGAGAATAAACGACGTGAGCATCAGCGTCACAACGTTGGCCAGGATGACAGGGAGGTCATGGACGTAGGATCCGTAGACCAGCCAGAGCACAATACCCAGGCACAGCGTAATCAGCATAGACCAGGAAATGTCTTCGGCTGACTTGGAGCGCCAGGTCTTCAGGAGTTGGGGCAGGTAGGCGATCGTCGTTAGGGAGCCTGCAACTAATCCCAAGGTCGTCACTAAGTTCATATCTTTGCCTCAACAGAACAAGGTGGAGAGTAATGGGTTTAGACGGGGTGCAATGACGCTGCAATCACGTCTTGCGCTTGCTGTGGCCACTCGGCGATCGCAAATATACTTAGACCGAAATTGACCTTTCGATACGATAACATGAAGAAACGCGAAGTTGTTTGAGAAAAGCCAGAGAATTTGCCGAAAAGCTTCCAAATTTTTACGAGTTCTTCAATTTTTGTTACATCCCATTCTACGGAGAGGGTCTGGGGCTGGAATCTATCTTTTGTCAGACCCCAGCCTCAGCCTCTGAAACTCACCCAAACCTCAAAACTAACGCAAACCTCAAACTTCAAAACTAACTCAAACCTTAAACTTCAAAACTAATTTTTTGCAAAGAGTACAGCCTTTGTCTATCCACCATCCCTCTGAAATCACCGCCGCCCTGGCCCGGATCAAGGTTGCCGTACAGTCCTACCCCAAAGCTGCCATGTTTGCTCTGGCGGACGAAGGCTATACGTCCTTGTTTGAACAGTTGGTGTCCTGCATGATTTCCATTCGCACCTATGACGAGGTAAGTTTGCCCGTTTCGCGGCAGCTGTTTGAACGTGCCCGCACCCCAGCCGCCATGGCCCAGCTCTCCCCCGCCACTATCCAGACGTTGATTGGGGAGAGTACCTATGCCGACCGCAAGGCCGAGCAAATTTGGGCGATCGCCCAGCAAATCATGGCCGATTACGGTGGCGAACTTCCGGCTGAACTGGAGGTGCTGCTGTCGTTCAAAGGCGTTGGCCCCAAGTGTGCCCATCTGGCTTTGGGGATTGCCTGCCGCCAGCCCCACATCAGCGTAGATACCCATGTGCATCGGGTGGTAAACCGCTGGGGCCTGGTGCACACCAAAACTCCCGAAAAAACCGCCCAGGCGCTTACCGCCCACGTTCCCAAAGACCAGTGGATTCAGGTAAACGAGTATTTGATGCCCTTCGGCAAGCAGATCTGCATAGGAACGCTACCCCAATGCTCCACCTGCCCGGTGGGGGAAATGTGTCCCCAGATTGGGGTCGATCGCCATCGATAGGGTCACCCAACGTCCCAGGGCACAACCTGAGAGGATGGCGGATTGGGATAAAAATCTAAAACGTATTGATCGCTACTTGACCCCTTGTCCGCCATCCGGTACGCTATCGGGCTATAGCTGTGTGCGTGCAGCTTGGTCTCCCCAAAAATTTAGCCGGTGGCGCTACCGGAAGTTGTTCGCAGCAACGACCGGCAGCTAACCCCACGCAACAGACACAGGCTGTCGCGAAGGCTAGGGTTCATTATGGCCCAAGGCCGCTTCGCACTGCTGAGTGTGGGGCGGCTAGATTTTTGGGAGTCCCTATCCACTCAATACATTGGAGGACTCCCAAAGTGGTCTACATCCCATACTTCCTGGCGTCTGGCGGCACCCCCCAGGCGGACAGTCCCGTATTGCTGCCCACCCCCCGCTCGGAACCCGGCGACGAAGTGCTGCGCCATATCCTGCTCGGCCCTCCGGCGATCGTGCATCGAACGATTCATCTCTTATATGTACTCAACTACGAGGAACCCGGTTGCTGGAGTCGCCTGGTCACCGTCCCTAAACGGGGCATCCTCATTACCCCACCCCAGGGCGAGGCGATGAGCTACCTGATTCGCCGCCGCTAGACGGGAAAGACCAAACTTTTGTGAATAAGGGGGCCTGGGTGAGATGCGGTTGCGCGATACTCCAAAGGAGTCGCTGCGCGAACGCCCTTTGCCCCTCAAACTTCAGCCAAGTCACTCCCGCTTAATGCCAAGCGACTCTTGCTTAATACCGAGCGACTTTTGTTTAATGCCGAACGGCTCCCGCTTAATGCCGAGCAGTTCTTGCTTAATGCCAAGCGACTTTCGCTTAATGCCGAGCGACTCCCGCTTAATGCCAAACGACTCCCGCTTAATGCCAAACGACTCTTGCTTAATGCCGAGCAACTTTTGCTTAATGCCGAGCGGCTTCCGCTTCTTCTAGAATCGCTAATGCTTAATCCTGAGCCGCTTCCGCTTAATGCTGGACTGCTGAATCAATGAGTGGCGTTGCGGTGAAGAGAGGAGAGGGGAGGGGAGGGGCGGGGCGATCGCCCTATCCATCCAGCGGACTCCGCACGCCCCGCCCACCTCGGTTTAGAACATGGGTGTAAATCATAGTCGTTTTGATATCTTTGTGGCCCAATAGCTTCTGCACCGTGCGAATGTCA
>JAYKGU010000002.1:0-9017 GCA_035285585.1 Synechococcales cyanobacterium | reverse complement strand
CGTCTTTGATGCCAATGTCAGTTTTTACAATGCCCTGCACCGGGTCAATGAGCACCACATTCGTAATGACGAGATCCAGCGCTCCATCGGCAGCAGTCACCCCCGCCGCCATACCCAGCCCGTCCCGTAGCGTTTTGCCACCGCCAAACACGCACTCATCGCCGTACACTGTGGTATCGCGCTCGACTTCCACAATCAGAGAGGTATCTCCCAGGCGAATGCGATCGCCCACCGTTGGGCCAAACAATACAGCATAGCGATCGCGACTAATTTCCATCGCCCCTTTCCCTCTTTTCCACCATGAATTTGCCTATGAATTCCAGGCATTGAGCTTTTCGAAGGCACTTGCTTTGACCTCTGGATTATCTAATTGGCCATTGACAAGGTTGTTTAATCCCCGGACGTGGCGATCGCCCGCAATTGCCACCAGGGTGACGGTCTTGGTATCGCCTGGCTCAAAGCGAACGGCAGTGCCAGCGGAGATGTCGAGCCGAAAGCCGTAGGCGTCTGCCCGGTTGAAGTGCAGCGCCCGGTTTACTTCAAAAAAGTGAAAGTGAGAGCCAACCTGGATGGGGCGATCGCCCGTATTGGCAACGGTGATTTCGACTTTGGCGCGATCGGCATTGAGTTCCAGGGTGCCCGGTGCGCAGAGAATAGCCCCCGGTGCGGTGGAATTGGAGTTGGTGATCATGATTCTTGACGAGCGATAGGACGAATCGGGTTGTGAATGCTCACAAGCTTGGTGCCGTCCGCAAAGTGTGCTTCCACCTGAATCAGCGGCACCAGATCCATCACGCCGGGCAGCACATCGGCTTCGGTCAATAGGCTGGCCCCTTCTGACATGAGCTGCGCCACAGATTTATCTTCCCGAGCACCTTCTACAAGGTAGTCCGTGATGTAGGCGATCGCCTCGGGCACATTCAGCTTGATCCCCCGTTCTTTACGGCGTCGAGCGATCTCGGCAGCGGTGAAAACAGTTAAGCGTTCTAGTTCTTTCGGCGTTAGGTACATGTAATGACACTGGCAAGGCTAACCAGGCAAAGATTATAGGGCATATCAGAAAGTAATTTTGTCAAGCCTTACGCACTACGTGCGGCGTCCTGGGGGGCTGGTCCCCGTCCTGATAGCCGAGGGTGATCTCCAGTAACGGTCAAAGCTGGCTGGCTAAGAGCATGTTTGGAAAGTGGAACTGTAACTTTATGCACCTGGCGATCCCCCCTAGCCCCCCTTTTTCAAGGGGGGAACGGAGTTAAAGTCCCTCTTAAGGAGATTTTTGAGAATGATCCTACCGGATGATGTAGGAGCAAATGGCTATTTGCCCTTACTAACCGTTCAACCGAGGGTAAATTTTTTCCTGGAAATCTCCTAACCAGGGGGATCTGCTTACCACTTCTTGTAGGGTAGAAACTTCCCGCACATAACGACCTTGACGCGATCGCCCTTTGGATCCTCTTCCCGCTCCACGTCAATTGAGAAGTCAATGGCGCTCATAATGCCATCACCGAAGTGCTCATGCACAACGGCCTTGATTGGCATCCCATACACCTGCATAATTTCGTAGAAGCGATAGATCAGCGGATCCGTTGGAATGACCGGATCGAGAGAGCCTTTCATCGGGCACTCGGTGAGCGGTTCAATCAAGGAGGGGTCAGCCCCGATCGCTTGGACAATTTGGGTCGCTTCCTCTTCAGAGGCGCTGGCCTGACGGTAGACCACCGCAGCAATCCAAACCTCATCGCGACCGACTTTGGCTTCTAAATCGGCAAAAGAAATACCTTTAGATTTCTTGGCAGCTAACAGCTTTTCGGTGACTTCTGAAACGGGCATGAAACAATTCTCCTGAGTACGTCTAAAATATGCGTGAAAACTAAGTAGGTGGCCATAAGTAAGCGTAGCTAGGGTGGGGTGCGCCCTCCGGCGGGGGGTGCACCCCACTGGCTTTTATTTTTGGCCATGTACTTACTACCTGGAAATTCGGGCGGCCTCAACCGCACGGGTTTCCCTAAACAGGTGGCTCTCCATCTCGGCCTTCAGATCGTGGTAGGCCGGATGCTGGTCGATCGTCTCCCGGTTACGGGGTCGAGGGAATGGCACCTCCAGGATTTCGTCCACCCTGGCCGCCGGGCCACGCGTCATCATCACGATGCGATCGGAAAGTAGGAGGGCTTCGTCAATACTGTGGGTAATCATGATTACGGTTTTGCGCTGCTGCTCCCAAATGCGCTCAATCTCATCCTGAAGAAACCCACGGGTGAGAGCATCCAGCGCACCAAAAGGCTCATCCATCAGCAGAATTTGGGGATTGATGGCTAAGGCTCGGGCGATGCCAACCCGCTGCCGCATCCCGCCAGAGAGTTCGTGGGGGTGCTTGGTTTCAGCCCCACTCAGTCCAACCAATTCAATGTGTTCTTTGACGGTGCGATCGCGCCGCTTTTGCGAAGTCTTGGGATAAACCGTCTCCACGGCAAAGCGAATATTTTCCTCAACCGTCATCCAGGGCATCAGGGCATAGTTTTGAAACACCATGCCCCGATCAGGACCGGGGCCAGTGATCGGCATACCGTTGAGCAAAATTTGCCCCTCGGAAATCGGCAGCAGGCCCGCAATCATCCCCAACAGGGTGGACTTGCCGCAGCCCGATGGCCCAATGATCGAGACAAAGGTATTTGGCTCAATCTCCATGCTGATGTCTGCGATCGCCGTGAAGTCGCTACTCGCCTTGCCAGTGAGCTTGCTGACGAAGTCCTTCTTACCAGGAAAGACCTTGGTCACGTTGCGAATCGACAGTTGTGCTGAGGGAGAACCAGAATCAGTCAGGATAACGTCGTTCACGGATGCTATGCTCACGACTTTCGACCAAACGCAACAAATTTTTCCAGGGCAGCAAACAGGCTGTCCAGGAGCAAACCTACTAACCCGATAATAAAGATGGCGACGAGAATGTTGGGAATATAAAGGTTATTCCACTCATTCCAGATGAAGTAGCCCAGCCCAGTTCCCAGGAGCATTTCAGCGGCGACAATCACCAGCCAGGCAATCCCCATGCTGATGCGTAGCCCCGAAACGATATTGGGCAGTGCCGCTGGGATAATTACCTTGAAGATGGTGCGCAACCGGGAAGCCCCCAGGGTGTTTGCAACGTCCAGGTAATCCCTATCAACGCTAGCAACACCAAAAGCGGTGTTAATCAGCGTAGGCCACATGCTGGAGATAAAGATGATGAATATCCCGGTTTTCTCAGAATCTCGAAAGATGTAAAGCCCCAGGGGTAGCCAGGCCAACGGCGAAATTGGTTTTAACAGCTGCACATAGGGGTTGAACGCCTTGTAGGCCACTGGCGAGATACCAATGAGAATTCCCAGGGGCACGGCCACAGCGGAAGCCAGAATGTAGCCGATGGCCACTCGCCGCAGGCTAATTAACAGGTTCCAACCGATGCCCATATCGTTGGGGCCATTGTTAAAGAATGGATTTGTTGTCCACCACCAAAATTCCTCCAGCGTCTTAGTTGCCGTGGGCATTCCCTTCGCAAACCAATCCAGACGAGCGCCCATCTCCCAAAACAGCAGAAACAGTCCCAAAGAGAGCAAAAACAGCGCAAACGCTCTCACACCTTCATTTTTGAGGAAGGAGCTTACTCCATCATTTTGAAACGTACCGTTTACCGCTTTACTTTGCGCCATCGTGATACCTCCTGCAGATCAGACTACACACCGTACTTGTCGATTTGTTCTTTGATGTATTCGTCCGGGCTTTCGGGGTTAAATGCATCAAACTTCAGCTCTTCGGTGCGGTAAACTTCCGAAGGGGGCGTCTGGCCAAGCTCCTCGGCCAATTCTCGAGCCAGATCCGTCAAGAAGATTTCCTGACCGACTTCGCTGTAACCCTTGTCTGGAATAATCTGTGCTGCCATGCCGTCTCCCTGGAGATCCCAGCGCACCAGTTGGGAGGAGATCCAGTTGGCAAAGCTCTGCCAGGGGTAAGGATCAAAGTCAATGCGATCGGGTACGGATAAGGTATTGCCGTTACCATCTTCAAAGTTACCCGTGAGAACCGCCTCTACGACTTCTACAGGCTGGTTAAGGAAGGCGCGTTCTGAAATAGCGGCGGCGATCTCTGGGCGATTGGCAGCATCGCGGGCATAGCCAGCGGCTTCGATGATGGACTTATTCAGCGCACGGAAGGTATTGGGGTTTTCGCTAATCCACTGGTCGCTGGCGGCAAAGGCGCAGCAGGGATGCCCTGGCCACAGTTCCTTGGTGATCATGTGGATAAACCCGGCCCCCTCGTAAACGGCCCGCTGGTTGAAAGGATCGGGCATGAGGTAGGCGTCAATGTCGCCAGCCACCATCTGGGCGATGCTGTCCGGGGGCGGTACCGGGCGGATCTTGACATCCACATCGGGGTCAAGCCCACCCGTTGCCAGGTAGTAGCGCAGCAGCAGGTTGTGCATGGAGTAGGGGAAGGGGACGCCGATAGTGAAGTCCTTGAAGTCTGCGGGACCGGTGACAGTGCCCCGATGACGCTCGGCGACCGTAATTGCCTGACCGTTGATGTTCTCAATACTGGCTAGCTTGACGCCGAAGGCGGCGGAACCCAGACCCAGCGTCATGGCGATGGGCATGGGGGCAAGCATGTGGTAGGCGTCTAATTCTCCGGCGATCGCCGAATCCCTCACCGCACCCCAGCTTGGCATCTTCACGACCTTGGCATTAAAGCCATACTTCTGGTAAAAGCCCAGGGGTTCCGACATGATGATGGGCGTCGCGCAGGTGATGGGAATAAAGCCAATCTGCAGGTCGGTTTTCTCCAGCCCCTCCGTGGAAATCGGTTCTTCAGGTACATCTTCAGTCACTGGCTCGCTGCCACAGCTTGCTAAGGTGACGAGGGCCGCCCCCACCGCCAGATTACGGAGAAACTCGCGGCGAGTAAAGCGGCTGTTGCGAATGGCGTCTGCGAAGAACAGCCCCGCCTGTGGCCCAAAAGCAGCCGCAAATGCGTTTTCGATACCGCCCGCCTGCTTGCACAGGGCCAGCACCAGCTTCTCCCGCTGCGGATTGCCCCGGCCAATGGTCTTCAGCAGCAAAGTCTTTCTGAGTTCGTAGGCATTGACTGAGTCAGCGGCCCGGAGCTGGTTCTCCTTATAAAGGCCCATTTTGACCAGATCGTCCACCATGTCCACCGGATCCTGGGGCATGGTTTGCATGAATTCGTAGTGATCGCGAGTGAAATGGACATCGCCACAGATCATGCATGCCCGCTGCAGGTCAGAAAGTTTGCTGCGATCGCAGCTCAGGTTTGCCCACCTCTGAGAGGCTTGCGTTGTTGCTGTAAAAACCATAATTTCTATTTACTTAACTCAGCTATGTGAACCTAACTAAACTCACTACCCATCAGACAGGCAGGCATGTTGGTGAGTAATGTATCAACCCTAAGTGGAGAACGCATTGGATCATCTTTTGAACCTATTGGGACTTTCTTTAGCACTTTGTTATGGCCCAAAAAACAACTATCATTTCGTTAATTTCGCTACAGACTGCTGTCGCCATATTTGGGGTGAAACGCCGTGAAGCTGGCGAAACTGCCGGGCAAAATATCCCGCATCGCTGTAGCCTGAAGCTTCCGCGATGTGTCGAATCGTTTGGGCGGTGTGCAGTAACAGACTTCTAGCCTGGGCCATACGACGCTCGATAATCCACCGCTTGACGGAACGCCCGGTCTGTTCCTGCACCAGGTTGGTCAGGTAGGCGGGAGAATAGCCAGCCTCCTGGGCTACGTCAGTGAGGTTAATGGGCTGCCGATAATGCTCTTCAATGAAGCGAAACACAGCGCTCAAATTGGGACAGTCGGGAAAAACCGTGGGGGAGCCTTTCAGATAATCAGCGCATGCATCCGTAGCGCCCTGGTTCCCCTTGGAGGTTTGGGAGACGGCTTTCCTGTAAAAGCGGGCCAATTGCTCCTGCCGCCTCAGACGAGTATTGACCGCCGCCAGGAACTGCTCCACGGTGCAGGGCTTAGTGAGATAGTCGTCTGCTCCCATCTCCATGCCCCGCCGCAAGTCCGCCATGGTCACCCTGGCAGTCAGGAAAATGAGTGGAATTGAAGCCGTCTCTTGCAGACTGCGTAATGCCGCAAGTACCGCATAACCGTCCATGTCCGGCATCATAATATCGCAGATGACCAGGTCGGGGGAATGGGTTTGAGCGAGCTTGACTCCGGCTGTGCCGTTGCCTGCACCAAAAGCCCGAAATCCTTCCAGCTCCAGGCACTTGAGAAAAATATCGCGAGTTTGCGCTTCATCTTCGACTACGAGCACTGATTTCATGACGGTGTTGACAGGGTGGTTCTGGCGGGACACTTTATAATGGAACGCTTTTTTCGTTGAATCTTTTTTGTTAAAGAAAACAATCCTCAGCTTAGGCGATTTCCAGGAAAAAATTTACCCTCAGTTGAACGGTTGGTAAGGGCAAATGGCCATTTGCCCCTACGTCGTCTGGTAGGATCATTTTCCAAAATCTCCTTACGAAGCAACACGGGGCATGAAAGCGCAAAGACCTGCCTCTATATGGCCCTACGGGCTAAGGTTCGAGTGTGGAACCCCCGCGACACGGGGGTTCCACACCGCTTGAATGTCCTAACGCGAAATGTAATGCCATAACGCTGTGCGTTCACAGAAGCAAGCAGTAGCATTAATCAAAACCTTTTTATACTTTCTTTATTAATCGCTGGCCGATAGGCTTGTGGTGTAGCGCAATACAGTTTCAAATAAATAAACGTTTCATAAATGGAACTTACTCACACCGATAACAGTTCTTCTCCCCATCAGCACC
Organism: Synechococcales cyanobacterium; assembly: GCA_035285585.1. GTDB lineage: Bacteria > Cyanobacteriota > Cyanobacteriia > CAKZMO01 > CAKZMO01 > JAYKGU01. The sequence continues at coordinate 2,187 of JAYKGU010000002.1, read as the reverse complement.
CCGTCCCTTGCCCAGATACACCCCCGCCCCCGGCAGAACCCCCTGGTCAGGAACTGGAGCAGTTGCGCCGCCAGCACCAGCTCATCCTGAATGCGGTGGGGGAAGGGGTTTATGGCTTAGACCTGGATGGCAAGGTCACGTTTGTCAATCCAGCGGCGGCGGCGATGATTGACTGGCCGATGGAAGAGCTAATCGGCAAATCGATGCACGCCGTGCTGCACCACTCCCACGCCGATGGCACCCCTTACCCTCGGGAAGACTGCCCCATCTACGCCGCTTTTCAAGATGGCAGCATCAGGCGGATCACCAACGAAGTATTTTGGCGGAAAGACGGTACCAGCTTTCCCGTTGAGTACATCAGCACGCCCATGCACGATGAGGCGGGACACCTCATTGGAGCCGTGGTTGCCTTTCGAGACATTACCCAGCGCCGCTGGGCTGAGGAAGTGCTGCAACTGGCCAAGGAGGAACTGGAGCAGAAGGTACAGGAGCGCACCGCCAAGCTGCGGCAGGCCAATCAGCAGTTACGGGAGCTGAGCGAGATGCGATCGCGCTTTGTCTCGATGGTTTGCCACGAATTCCGCAACCCACTGAACAACATCGCCCTTTCTGTCTCATCCCTCAACCGCTACGACACCCAACTAACGCCCGCCGAGAAGACCCGCTACCTTCTGAATATCAAAGCCAACGTCGAACGGATGACCCAGATGATCGACGACATTCTAGTGATTGGCAAAATTGAGGCGAAGGTGCTGCGGGTCAATCCCCAACCCCTGGACGTGGTTCAGTTTTGTCGGCAGCTATTGGCAGAGCGTGAATACCTCCGTCCTGGTGCTTCAATTGAGTTTTCCTGCCGTAGCCGTCACCTGATCGCCCAGGTCGATGAAAGACTGCTGCGGTCGATTTTGAGCAACCTTTTGTCCAACGCCATCCGCTACACACCCAAGGACAAAACCATTCGGCTGAAGCTGGCAAAGCGCCAGAACTACTTGATTTTCCAGGTGCAGGATGAGGGAATTGGTATTCCACCGGAAGACAAACGCCATCTGTTTGAGCCGTTCCACCGGGGGCGCAACGTCAGCAATATTCCAGGAACGGGGCTGGGCTTGAGCATTGTCAAGCAGTTTGTTGACTTGCAGAAGGGGGCGATCGCCGTAACCAGCAAGATGGATCGCGGCACAACGTTTACGGTACGGCTGCCAGTCACATTTGAGAACAGTCGCGCAAGTCACCCGAAAGCCTATTAAGACGGATATTGCCGTGATGCCCCCAACCGTACAAAAAGGGCGATCGCCCTTTGCCCCTCACACTTCAGCCGAACAACTCCCACTTAGGAACGAGAATGAAATAACCTGTGCAATTGCCTCCTCTGTACAGGCTTGGCAATGCCAAGCCCCTATCCAGGAAATTGCACCTTATTCAATTCCTATTTCTTAATGCCAAGCGACTCCCGCTTAATGCCGAGTCACTCCCCAGGGCAATCGCACGTGCAAAAATGCCAAAGTATGCATATACATATTTAGTGTGAATCAAAAGTAGGTAACGCTAAATAGCGAAATGCTTATTGAGAATAGAGCCTTTTAATCGAAAAAATTCTCAGTAGTGTCCTCCTTATTGATTAGCTGCGATTGCCCTGAGTCACTCCCGCTTAATGCCGAGTCACTCCCGCTTAATACTGAACGACTCTTGCTTAATACTGAACGACTCTTGCTTAATGCCGAACGACTCTTGCTTAATGCTGAGCGACTTTTGTTTAATGCCAAGCGACTTTTGTTTAATACTGAACGACTCTTGCTTAATGCCGAACGACTCTTGCTTAATGCTGAGCGACTTTTGTTTAATGCCAAGCGACTCCCGCTTAATACCGAGCGACTTTTGTTTAATGCCGAGCGGCTCTTGCTTAATGCCAAACGACTTCCGCTTAATGTCGAGCGACTCCAGAAGAAGCGGGAGTCGCTAATGCTTAATTCTGAGTGGCTCCCGCTTAATGCTGGACGGCTAAATCAATGAGTGACGTTGCGGTGAAGAGAGGAGAGGAGAGGAGAGGGGAGGGGAGGGGAGGGGCGATCGCCCTATCCATCCAGCGGACTCCGCACGCCCCGCCCACCTCGGTTTAGAACATGGGTGTAAATCATAGTCGTTTTGATATCTTTGTGGCCCAATAGCTTCTGCACCGTGCGAATGTCA
>JAYKGU010000001.1:0-61143 GCA_035285585.1 Synechococcales cyanobacterium | reverse complement strand
AATCCTTCAATCACCTGCTGCTGTTGCAGAACAATTTCCACCAGCACAGAGTGCGGGGTCTGCTCTAGCGCGCTGCGTTCCGGGCGAGGGGTGTGGGTCATTGCTTCACCTTACTCCTACTGCTGCTCTTGTCAACCCCTAGAGCTGAATATCTACAGCCATCTAATAGGATCAAAAGCTTTCCATCTTCTAAGAGACGATATAGAAGCAAAGATTCTAGTTGCTGGTTCAAGAGCTGAACTTGACTCGCACTAAACTTAATCTGACGGTTATTATCCTCGATGTGAGACTCAATTTCATGTTGCTCGTTAAGGGAGAAAGATAGACTCTCCTTCTTCAACTGCATAGTTTGATTGTATTGTTCGACCTGGGATTGAAGATAACGTATCTTTCGTCTTAACCCATTAATCTGTTCTTGAGTTCCTACATACACTTCATAATTTTCTATCCCTAGCTCTTTGTCGATAGCAGCTAGCAAATTCCAATCTTCGGTTTGAATTCGACGGAGTTCAATAAAGATTGAAATGAGATCTGGCTGGAATTTATTATTGCACCAGTCAACTGCCAAATGTTTTAGAAATGTTGTCTTCCCTGAGCCTGGTTTTCCAAGAATGACCAACTTTGAATTTACATTGGCAATCTCAAAACCTGGATTACGCTGAATGCGCTTACTTAATGCAAGCCGGTCGTTCTCAATGTCAAAATATTTCAAGAGGCTATCTGGTTGATTAATATGCTGGCGTTCAGGTTTTTTTAGTAACCATACATCTACATAAAGTTGATCAACTCCGACCTCCTCCCCACTCAGCAATCTCATTCGACTGTGTTGTTCAAGAATTTTCTGTCTACAGTGTTCTCGAATCTGATGAATTTGAGGTTCGTCAAGCTGAGATTGAGTTGAGGGGAGATCCTCAGAAGTCTTCGAGGGAACATCAACTGAAGAAACCACCTGCCAATTCAGACGTAATGCTAGACAAATCTTACGAAAACTGCTCTCACCAATAGGATTTTGGTTAAAAAAGTCCGTTACAGTTGTGCGCGACATGTTCAGGTGCACAGCCAGCTTCGATTTGTTCCCCTCGAAGTGCCGCATTAGAGCGTTGTTCGCTTCTGTCCAATCCGTGAGCACTAGTTTTCGCGATCGCGACATGTGTCCTGCTACTCAACCGATTCAGCCTAAGCACTATTCTACTTAAGCGAACAAACGTGGCCACTGTTGGACAATCACGGGCGTTCACTGAACAATTGCTGAACACCTTGATACAGAAAGGTTTGGGAGAGTAGGATTAAGTTGAACAGGTAACACACCATGAAAAAATCACTCCTAACGCTCACAACCCTCATCACCTCCGTTGCAGCAGCCACCAGCATCTACCTTGCCACCTTAGAGAATCCAACTGAAATTCAGAAGGATGTTAGCAACACTGCTAATGCGATCGCCATCGGAGGCACGACTGCCCTATTCGGTCTGCTAGACAATGACCAGGATGGACACACGGCTGCATAAAGTTAATCCAGGAGCGGAAAGTTACTTTTCGCTCCTGGAGTTTGCAGCATATGTTTACAGAAAAATCTGTGATCCTAATCACGGCATGTCAAAAGTAACTTTTCAGCATCCAATAGCCGCAATCCGCAAAGTTCCTGTAAAAACTTCTCATTCCTATTGCCACTCGTTCAGAGAAAAATTAGCATTGAGGCGAAAGTTGAAAACTATTGGTCTGAATCGATATGGCAGATACCCTCAATATGCCCAAAGTCACTAAGGATGTCTTAGTCGCAAGAGCATTAGAAAAATTCGGGGGTAAGAAAACTTACTGGACGAAAATCAGTAAAGCTCACCTAGAAGCAGCATTAGAGGCCGATCCCTTAGTTCAAGAATGTATTGCTTCGATTGTCAGTCAACTCAGTGAATCTGCGAAAACTAATCAGCGTGTTAATGGACGCAGGCTGGTTGCAGAGAATAATGCGGGTAAGTTCGAGACTCACTATAAGCAAGAGCTTCAGCTTCGGATGCACATAGAGCGGCAGTACCAGAAGGTATTGGAGAAACTGAAGAAGCTCCTAGAAGTCGAGAATAGTGAGATTCTAAAAGCCTCACGTACAGCACTGCGCTTGCTTCAGCAGATGACTCAAAAGTAACTGTTACAGACTCAAATGACCTCCATAGATACGATTACACGGAAGCAGCTAAAGAGCTATGGGGCATCAGACTACCTGGTCCGATGCCTCACAAAAGCGATCGCCCCTCAAGGCAAACAGGGGAGATCGAATCTCTACAGTGTCTCGGAGATTATTACTGAGATTGACGAATATTCAAAGCGGCGTATCCGAGAAGCTACTAGAGAATTGTTAAAGGTTATCCGTGCCGAATTGCTCAAGATTTCACTAGACATTACTGGTGATGACCCAATAGACCAACTTGCTGCTGAGATTCTTGAAGAACACTCTAAGTTTCAGGAAGCTGTAGCGGTGTCTAAGAAGCGGGAAGAAGATTTCTACAGCACTCATGGTGACTGGATCAATAGGAATTTAGTCAAGCGCAACGAAATCGTAGCCTTTAGAGCGTGATGCTATGGACGAGATTAATCAGCTAGCTCGTGAGATTTTGAAAGAGCACGACGAATTTCGGAAGATTAGTAAGTCTGCTCAAATTGAGTCTAGAGATCGTGTGTTCTCTCTATATGCCAGTTGGAGAGACAGTGACGAAGGAAAGAAGTGGAAAACTGAGTTTCTTGAGAACTGCGCCCACAGGTGTCCAGAATGCGATCGCAGATTGACCACATACAACACGACGATCGACCAAATTCAGAGATAAATGTAGTGGTGTCGGAGTAGATTTACCAACATCATCTGATTTGAAGACGCTGCTCAGTAAAGACAGTAGCCTTTGTGAAGTAATTACCGCAGACTCGCTTAATCTCCGGCCTAGTCTAGGTTCAACAGAAGTAAGAGCAGAAATAAGTCCAGGTATGGTAATAAAAAGGTTAGGTGGAAATTTCGAATCTCATTCAGAAGGGTTTTGGATTAGAGTCGATACCGGGGATGAGAGAGGATGGGTTGCAGCATTTTTTGAAGGCCAACAATATGTGGGTAATTGCGTTAACTTCGCGGAGAGATTCAGAGGAGAGTTCAATTGAGGGAGGTAAGAAATAACGGTTAAATTTATAGATTAAGGGATGGTAGTGATATCTGAAATACCGCTGGGAGGCTTAAAATTAACTTTATAGTGGCGTAGTCGAGTAGGTTGGGTTGAGCCGCGTGAAACCCAACATCACCAACTCACACTGATAATCGATTAACTTAAATAAGATGAGGAGGCGATGCCCCTCCAGATCCCAGGGTTCTTAGAATGCAGATGTTTTGCCTGGTGTCGCTAGAGTGAGAACCCTGGGATCTTTAGCGAAGGTGATGGGATGGGGCGATACGTGCTAGCGCACAAGCAAAGCCTTTCATGTCGCGTAGCGAAACGCTCATTGGTTAGTGGAAGGGCGATCGCCCTGCACTACAATAGAGTCATATCTCTAGATAGCAGTGAAATAAAAAATGGTCGCGACTTTCACTAAACCATCCTCATTGATTCATGAAATTCAGCTTGAAAAAGTTGGTGATTTGGATTTATTCAAATTCAGTGAATCTCTTCAGCTCCGCATGGAGATCCTTCTAGAAAAGAAAAAAACCGATCAAATTACCCCAGATGAAATCATTGAACTAGAGGCAATTGGAGAATTAGATCGTATTTTCACCCATATCAATGCCATGCTAGCCGCTCAACATGCCAATCAGTGATGAATTGAGGCAGGCCATTCGAGAGCGTGCCAACTATTTGTGCGAGTATTGCCACTCTCCCGAGCGCTTGAGTGCAAATCGTTTTACCATCGATCACATCATTCCAAAATCCTTGAGCGGTTCTGATAACCTTAATAATCTTGCCCTGGCCTGTCGTCGCTGTAATGAGAGGCGTTACAACTTTGTCGCTGGCGTCGATCCTGAGACGCAGGAAATTGTGCCCCTTTTCAACCCTCGCCAACAGATGTGGAAAGATCATTTTGTATGGCTTGACCATGGTGTTGTGATTCAGGGAATAACACCCATTGGTCGTGCAACCTGTATTCGTCTTGATTTAAATGATGCTCGTTATTCAGAGCGAGATTCTATCCGAGAAACAAGACGTTTTTGGATTAAAACCGGCTTACATCCACCCTCAGACGATCCATGTCAACAGTGAAAAGAGATAAAAGAGATCAACAAAGTGCTTAATCATTTGAGTCGTGCGATCGCCCCTCCACATCCCAGATTTCTTAGAATGCAGGTATGTAGCTTGGTGTTACTAGAGTAAGAATACTGGGATCTTGGACTAACGGGGATGAGTGGGGCGATACGTGCTAGCGCACAGGCAAAGCCTTTCATGTCGCGTAGCGAAACGCTCATTGGGTAGTGAAAGGGGCGATCGCCCAATGGAAATCATTCAGCATTTGCCCGATACTATAGATCATTAAGGAGGACAGGCATGACAAATCTTTCGATTGAATATCTCACCGATTCCGAAGGCAACCCCAAAGCGGTTGTCATCCCCATTGAAGTATGGAGAAAGCTTCTCCCGCAAACGAATGCTTCTCTTGAGGAACTATCTGAAAACCTCGAAGACTATTGCCTGAGCCGAGCAATGGAAGAAGGCAAAGAAACCCCATTACTGAATCGAGAAGAGGCGATCGCATTCTTGGAATCGGAGGATGACGATTGAGGGTCGAATATCGCAAGCTTTTTCTGAAAGACTTGAAAAAATTGAGAAATCAGTCAGTTTACCAACGCATTTACCATCTTGCATTTACGGTTTTACCCGAAGTCCAATCTTTGCAGGAGCTGTCAGACGTTAAAGCTTTGACTGGAACGAAAAATCAATACCGGATTCGAGTAGGAGATTATCGTATTGGGCTGGAACTAAATGAAGATTTACTAGAGATTGTGCGGGTTCTCCATCGTCGAGAATTCTATCGCTATTTTCCATAGCTTCTGTCGCTTCAGAAACATCTTGAGGGTTATGAGGGGCGATCGCATGGGGTGAGTCTTAGAGGAGCGATCGCCCCTCTAGATCCCAGAATTCTTAAAGTACAGGTGGTTAGCTTGGTGTCGCTGGAGTTTTGACTTTTCGGGAAACCTGCACGAAGGCTTTGCAACGATCTACAGCAATCTCTCGGCAGCTACCCTAGCCGCTGCCCAGCAGCTTGATCCATCCGTCCCCTGCTACATCACAGGACATAGCCTGGGAGCCTCCGTCGCCGCCCTCGCTGCCCTCGACCTTGCCCAAAAACTCCCTCAACTCAAGGAGCAAATCCGGCTCTATACCTATGGCGCTCCACGCATGGGCGATCGCGCCTTTGCCACCGCCCACAGTCAGCTCGTCCCCAACAGCTACCGCATTGCTAATCTATCCGATGCGTTTACTCTGCTGCCCCCAACCAGCCTGAACCAAACGATCTATGTCCACATGGGGCAGCCCTGGGTTTTCTCAAGCCAGCAGGGGGATATTGGGACGAACCATTTTATTAGTACCTATCGACGGGCGGGGTATCAACTTAAGGCGGGACAGTGGGGCGCACAGGCCCCACTGTCCCGTTAATTTTGTCCCGCTTTAAGCGGGAACCCCGACGGGCGATCGAGCAGGGCAAGGAGCGACAAAGTTAAGTCCCTGCCCGGTATTGCCTTAGCCAACTTGCTAACAGACACGGGACTCTGAGAAGCGCTATAGAATGAGAATGCTGAGCGATCGCCATCATACCGCTATGACCCGTACGCCAATCCTGCAACCAGGGCAAAGCTACACGTTTCGGCACTACTTTGAGCTGCCCTATGAGCCAGATGATATTTTGGCAGAACTGGGGTATTCCTTTCAGCGTACAGAGCTAGTGCTGGCTCGCCACGAAGAACAACTCGATCGCCTGGAGGAATCCCAGCGACGTATTCGGGAGAATCTGCAGTACACCAGCCTGACCAGCGAGCAGGCGCGACGAGAACTGCTGGTCGCCCCCATCATGACAGATCTGTGTTGATACACCCGCTCCCAATTGCGGATCGAGTATCCGCTTGTGGTGAATGATTGGTTGAAGGGCAGTCTGGACTATTTCGTGCGGGCAAACAACACTTTTCTGGTCGTTGGAGCCAAGAATGATGACCTGGCACGGGGCTTCACCCAACTATCTGCAGAACTGATTGCGCTGGATCAAGGCTCTAATACAGAACAATCTATCCTTGATGGAGCCGTGACCACAGGCGATATCTGGAAGTTTGGACAACTCCACCGTGCAGAAAAACGGATTGTGCAAGACCTCAACCTGTATCGGGTCCCCGCTGATTTTGAAGACTTGATGCGAATTTTGGTTGCTGTTTTGGTGTGATGGCTACTCAAAAGAACATAAAGAGAGAAAGCTGAAGCGTTATCCAGGGGTTGGTGTCTTCGCTCACCGCCTGTCGGATGACAGAGCCAGGAAAGGCGATCGCCTCCACAAAAAAGTCAGTGGCATCCAGGACGATACCGGCGGCTTTGGCAACACTCAGGCTCGATTGCACATCCACCCGAATATCCGTTGGGTATTGCTGCAAAATACTCATGGGGGACAATCCTTCGGGACTTGTTGCCGCGAGTAATACGGCGGCCCGCAGGGCTATGCTTCCATTGTTTCCGGCTTCTGTGCGAATGTAGGAACCAAATTGATTCAATAGATCTTCACCCAACTCGGTGTAAAGGAACCGCGAAAGATAGACTGGATCAATGTCAGATCGCGCAATCAACGCCCGTCGAAAACGTTGTTGAGTATCCCCGCTGATATTCAGAAAATTGAAATAAAACCGCAGGTCAGGATGGACTTCTCCAGTTGCGACAAACGCTTCCAGGGAATTGATTTGGAGCGATCGCTCCAGTTGCCCATACTGGAAATAGATGGTCTTCGCTGTACGGGACTTCACCCAAAGGGAGACGGCCTTACTGCGACTGTATGCCTCGTGTCAGCTCCAGCTATCGCCTCAGGAGTTCTACGCCAAGTGGGATGTCACCCATCGCCAGATGGCCCAAATCTGCCGCTGTTCTGTCTCAACCGTCGATCGCTGGTTCTCCCACGGAACCGGACATCGCTCCCCCGACCCTATCCACCTGCGCCGATTAGCCGAGATGGACTTCCTGCTGGAGTGCTACGAGCAGATCCCCCTCCCCCTGCGCCAGCGTCTGTGTCCTCGGCCACCTTTTCCTGAACACCTGGCACCGTGATAGCAGAGCGTTGCTTTGGGCGATCGCACCCCTTAAGTTGATAGTGCTCTGCTACAGATCGCTCGCGCCGATGCTGATTCAACTCACCCTGATAACCGAGTTCCTAACCTGGGCCGCCGTGATAACGATGCCATTCCCTATGAGATATTCGAGGTGGGGCACTGGATTCTGGCATCTGGCCTGATGGCCCGCCCCCTGGTGTATGAATTCGACCTAGAACTGCCTCAGGACAGCGAGGAGTACCCGCTTGAGGGGGAGTGGTTCCCCTTCGTGATCCGCTGCGATGAGCTGGAATTTATCGTCAGCGAAGACGGAACGATTTTTGTGGCGGTTGCGAAGAATGCGGGTGAGTTAACCCTCTTCGCTCTGAGCCGTTTGTTCGAGGTCTGTGAGCTGATTTATCGAGAGGGGCTCGTTGACGTGAGCACTAAGTCTTTGAAACTGACAAATAAGTCTTTAATGGACATTAATGGACACTTTTTAGAAAAAGGCGGCACCCAGATTCGAACTGGGGAGTGGAGGTTTTGCAGACCTCTGCCTTACCACTTGGCTATGCCGCCGAATAACCTGCTCAGGTATTCACTTTCCCTGAGGGGTGTTCAATTTTACTGCGATCGCCATCCAGCAGTCTCCAAACCAGAAGGCATTCCCCATCATAGCGGAAAAGTATATTTCAGACAATCTAATTGAAATCTTTGTGGCCTGCTTCCTCGCTATGGAGTTTTTGCCCCAAATCATCCAAGATGGTAGGGCCTGGTTACTGCATAGTTTTTTAGCTAACGGTGCAATAGTTGACGGTGCAACCATTGGAGGAAAACCTGGCAAGGCTGCGGGTGCTGGTGTGGATGGCGCAGGCTGATGGAGAGATTCAGCCCTGGGAGAAAACCATTCTCAACCAGGCACTGAGGGGAATTCCCCCATCTGGCGAGGGCCTTGCCCCGCTTACCCTCGATCGCCTGCTGAGTGAGCCATTTTCTATTCCTCAGACGCTTGCGGCAATTCAATCCCCTGAAACGCGGCGAGCTACCTATGAGGAAGCGGTGGCGATCGCCCAACTCGATGGCCTCACCCCCACCGAGGAGCGCTACTTAGCACAGATTCGCAAGGCATTTGGCTTGCCAGATGAGGCCCAGCCAGTCCAGGAAACTTCCACAGCCCGTGAGCGAAGCACTGCTGTTGCTGCCACGGACGCTGTCTCTGGCGAAGGGAAGGGCGATCGCACCGATACCGACGCTGTCATTTATCCGACTGGGGCCAGGCCCGATCAAACAGATAGCAGCGTAGACTGGTCTGCTCCAACCGTTTCAGGACGGGGCATTGTCCTTGGCATGCGTCGTCTGATTGACCACAGTCGCCAGGTGCGATCGCTCGTTCTAGACTACGCCCTGGGTGCGGCCCTGATCGGTCTTGTCCCCATCCCCCAACTGTTGGCCCTGAAACTGCTGGGTGTTGCCGTGCTTATCTTTAAAATGCTGCGAGACATTGGCTCCCGCTGGGGATTTCCCAAAGGCGCAGATGGATTTGCCTTGATTGGGAGCGTATTTGGCTTTATTGGAGCCTGGGCGATCGCATTCATGGCGTGGCTCACCGTGCTGGGGCTGGGCCTCATCTATCCGTCAATTCGTGCCCTATCGCTGGCTGCAGCCTTGTCGGCCTTTACCTGGTCGGTCGGTCAGGTAACGAACCATTACTATATGAGCTGTAGTCGACTGGACGTGACCGCTCTGCGACGCGTGCTCCAGCGTCAGGCCCAACCTCCTGTCCGCCTGGCGCGGCTGCGGCAACTCTTTCGTAGATAGCTCTGCAGATAAGTTACCGCGCTTTAAGCAGAGACCTCTCTTGGCTTTCCATCGGCCATTTGGGGAACGATTAGGATAGGATTGTTAAAGCTTCTTTATAGGTTTTGCGATCGCTATTGTGATATGGACGACAGTCAAACCACCCCATAGAAGCTGCGAGATTGAACGATCTCAACAAAAATCTCAATAATTCTTTATAGTTCTCGTCATCGATATTTTCTGGACTTCTCTTATGACGCTTCCCATTCGCAACGTTGCCATCATCGCCCACGTTGATCACGGCAAAACCACCCTGGTTGACGCTTTGCTCAAACAATCTGGTACGTTCCGTGAGGGGGAAGAAGTGCCAGATTGCGTGATGGACTCTAACACCCTGGAGCGAGAGCGGGGCATTACCATCCTGTCGAAGAATACGGCAGTCCGCTATAAAGACATGCTCATCAATATCGTCGATACCCCTGGCCACGCCGACTTTGGCGGTGAGGTGGAGCGGGTGCTGGGCATGGTCGACGGCTGCATTTTGATCGTCGATGCCAACGAAGGCCCCATGCCCCAGACGCGCTTTGTGCTGAAGAAGGCCCTGGAGAAGGGTCTGCGTCCCATCGTGGTCGTCAATAAAATTGACCGACCCCAGGCCGACCCCCATGGAGCCGTGGACAAGGTGCTCGACCTTTTTCTGGAACTGGGCGCTGACGATGATCAGTGCGAATTCCCCTACCTGTTTGCCTCTGGCCTCCAGGGCTACGCCAAAAATGACCTGGATGCTGAAGGGGTGGATATGCAGCCCCTGTTTGAGTCCATCGTTAAGCACGTGCCGCCGCCGGTAGGCGACCCAGAGAAGCCGCTGCAGCTCCAGGTGACCACCCTCGATTACTCCGATTATCTGGGGCGGATCGTCATTGGCCGCATTCACAACGGCACCATCAAGATGGGTCAGCAGGCTGCCCTGGTGCGGGAAGACGGCTCTGTAGTAAAGGCTAAGGTAACCAAGCTGCTTGGATTTGAAGGGCTGGCGCGGGTTGACATGGCAGAAGCTTCTGCGGGCCATATTGTGGCGGTGGCAGGCTTTAGCGATGCCAATATCGGTGAAACGATCACCTGCCCCGACGAACCCCAGGCCCTGCCGCTGATCAAGGTGGACGAACCGACTTTGCAGATGACCTTCTGCGTCAACGACTCGCCTTTTGCGGGGCAGGAGGGAGATTATGTCACCTCTCGTCAGGTGCGCGATCGCCTCATGCGTGAGCTAGAAACCAATGTGGCTCTCCGAGTTAATGAAACCGATTCTCCCGATCGCTTTGCCGTAGCCGGTCGGGGCGAACTGCACCTCGGAATTCTAATTGAAACCATGCGCCGTGAAGGCTACGAGTTCCAGGTGTCCCAGCCCCAGGTCATTTTCCGGGAGGTGAGCGGTCAGCCCTGCGAACCCTTCGAACTGCTGGTGCTGGATGTGCCCGACGAAGCGGTAGGTGGCTGCATCGAGCGCCTGGGGCAGCGCAAGGGCGAAATGCAAAATATGATGGCGGGGGGCAATGGCCGCACCCAGCTTGAGTTCGTCATTCCCGCCCGTGGCCTCATTGGCTTCCGGGGCGAGTTTATGCGGCTGACCCGGGGTGAGGGCATTATGAATCACAGTTTCTGCGATTACCGCCCCATGGTGGGTGACCTGGAAACCCGGCGTAATGGGGCGCTGATTTCCTTCGAGGAAGGCGTCGCTACTTTCTATTCCCTTAAGAACGCTGAAGATCGGGGCGCTTTCTTTATCGAACCTGGTACCAAGGTCTACAAAGGTATGATCATCGGCGAAAGCAACCGACCCCAGGATGTGGATCTGAACGTTTGTAAGACGAAGCAGTTGACGAACCACCGTTCGGCTACAGGAGATGAACTGGTGCAGTTGCAAACGCCCGTAGAGATGAGCCTTGAACGCGCCCTGGAGTACATCGGCCCTGATGAACTTCTGGAAGTGACGCCCGAATCCATCCGGCTCCGGAAAATCTCCAAGAAGCTGGCGAAGCGATAAGGGATAAAAATTTGAGGGGCGAAGCATTCGGAGCAGAACTTTTGCGCCAGACGCGAGGGTCATTACCGAATGCTTCGCCCTTCATTCATCTTCGGTTAGTCCATGACGGGCAGGTAAGCACATACCCCTAGAGGTTGAGCTGCAAATCCTCAGCTTCACGACAGGCTTTGAAGGAACGGCGATGGTAGCGGGTTGGGCCAAATTCCTGGAGCGCCTGTCGATGCTTGGGGGTGCCGTAGCCCTTATTTGTCGCCAGGTCGTATTGGGGATACTTAACCGCCAAACGCGTAATCAGGCGATCGCGCCACACCTTAGCAATAATGCTGGCAGCGGCGATCGCCAGTGATAGCGAATCTCCTCGAACGAGGGTCTCCTGGGGAATGGTGAGGCGGGGAATGCGCTGGTTGCCGTCTACCAGGCAGTGGTCGGGGGGAGGCTGCAGCCTGGCGATCGCCCGCCGCATAGCCAGCAGGGAAGCCTGTAGAATATTCAGCCGGTCGATTTCTGCCACCGATGCCAGCCCCACCCGGCAGGTCAGCGCCTGCGCTCGAATCTGGTCATACAGCAGCTCACGCCTGTGTGGCAGCAGCTTTTTGCTGTCTGTTACACCTGCTGCTATCAGCTCAGCGTGGGCCGAGGCTGGCAAAATTACCGCCGCAGCTACTACCGGCCCAAACAACGCCCCCCGCCCCACCTCATCAACCCCTGCCAATCGTTCTGGCGGGCAAGAGAAACAACCTGATGGCAACACAGGTGATTAGGCTATAAGTTCGCTTCGACAGCCGACGACCGACGGCGACGACGACGACGACCTGTAGGGGTGTTATCGCTGTCGAACTCGGTATCAGATTCGTCATCGGTGGATACTGGCTCGGCGATCGCCACCGCTGCCACGGGTTCTTCTACAAATGGCTCTGGCTGCTCCATCTTTTCAGGAGCAGCGAAGGTTTTCTCACCCGTGAGGATGACCTTTTTCTTGGGACTGGCAGGCGCTTCCTTGACCTCATCGGTAGGACCGGAGGAAGACCCATCAGCGCTTGCCCCATTGCCCTGGGGAACCGATTCATCCAGTTGAGGCTCTCGATGACGCTCTTGCCCCGGTAGAACCACGTTGATCACCGCAGTTTTAGGATTTTTGACCGGCTCAGTCGCTAATACCAGGGGCGAAATTCCCATCAGAGCGTAGATGTCTTGCTCCTGGGTGGTCATTTCCACAAACACCACCTCCGACGAGGCAGGGGCAACCTTCTCCCGACGGTTAGATGACCTGCGCTCGGAGCGCTCAGCTCGATCCGAACGGTCTGAACGGTCTGAACGGTCTGAACGCTCAGCCCGCTCCGTTCGCTCAGCTCGCTCAGGACGGCCCTCCTTTCGGGGGGCTGCGCCATTGGTTGTAGGAAGGCTATCAAGTTCAGCCCCATCCCCATTTCCATCGGCCTCTACCCGAACCGGACTAGTGGAACGGGTAGCGGGGGCGGGTTCAGGCGTGCCCCGGCGACGACGGCGACGACGGTTGCCACCCCGCTCCTGGTAGCTGGGGTGGTTCATCAGGTCGAGTTCCTGCAGGTCGGAAGAGGCATCCAGATCACCGTCATCGCTCTGGCTGTCCCAAAGCTCGGTGGGCAGAGCGATGCGGGCCTCCGCTGCGGGATAATCGGGGGAAGCTTCAGCGACCTCATGGGCAGGGGAATCGACCTCCCCAGGTAGATGCACAATGTGGCCCAGACCGCCGCAGGTTGCGCAGGTTTGTCCAAAAAGCTCGTAAATGTTCTGGCCCTGACGTTTCCGCGTCAGCTCGACCAGCCCCAGCTCAGAGAGTTGGGCAATTTGGGGTCTTGCCTTGTCGGCTTTGAGTGCCCGGTTAAAGCCTTCCAGTACCTGAAGCTGGTCGCGCCGGGAATCCATATCGATGAAGTCGATGATAATCACCCCGGCAATATTGCGGAGTCGAAGCTGGCGGGCGATCTCGACGGCTGCTTCTGAATTGGTCCACAGCACCGTTTCGCGGGCGGTGGCCGATCGGGTGAACGACCCAGAGTTAACGTCAATAACGGTCAGCGCTTCTGTTGGTTCGATGATGATGTAGCCGCCCGATGGCAGATCAACCCTGGGTTTGAGGGCTTCCCGGATGGCGGCATTGACCCGGAAATACTCCAGGATGGGGACGCGATCGCGGTGGTGGTCGATCAGCACACCCTGGGGCGATCGCCCGCCGTTCCAGTTGGTCAGGTGGTGCTTCACCCGCTTCAGCCCGGTGTGGGAATCAACCACGATGCGGTTCACGTCACCGCTGTACATGTCTCGCAAAACCCGCTGAATGAAGTCGTCATCGCGGTTCAACAGGTTCGGGGGGCGGGTGGTGATGGCCTCTTGCTGGATGTTTTCCCACTGGCGCTGGAGCGCTTCCAGGTCTTCAATGATGCCCTCCTCCGACACGCCTTCAGCTTCGGTGCGCACCAGCAGCCCCATTCCTGCTGGCTTCAGGAGAATCGCCAGGGCACGCAGGCGATTACGCTCATTTTCGTTGCGGATGCGGCGGGACAGGTTAACCCCCCGGCCAAAGGGCATCAGCACCAGATACCGCCCCGGTAACGTAATATTTCCCGTCAGGCGAGGGCCTTTATTCCCCGTTGGCTCTTTCATGATCTGCACGAGCACTTTTTGCTGGGGAGCTAGTAGCTCAGTAATCGAGCCTGCCGTGCGGCGCAGCCGCAGTGGCCCCAAATCGCTCACATGGATGAAGCCGTTGCGCTCGGAATCACCAATATTGACAAATGCGGCATCGATTCCGGGGAGGACATTTTCGACCGTCCCCACATAGATGTCGCCGACCTGGTGGGTTCCCTTCGCAACAATCAGTTCTTGAATTTGATCTTCTGAAAAAACAGCAGCAATACGGTGCTGCTCGGCAATAATAATCTGCTTAGGCATTCAATTTCCTCAATCTCTTTCAGCTCTAGGCATATTCGTTAGCATCCATCGGTGCCTAGCTAGCTGGCTTTTCACGGAGTGCTGCATACAACCTTGGCAATCTGGTACGGTTCTGGCTCGGTCAAAATTCTTTACGTGGCTTGAGATCATGCGATCGCATCTTCGACCACAGAACAACCGTTAGGAAGTTCCCCAGGTCGAAATCATTTGGGAATGGGCTAGCAGAATAAACCCTAGGCCAGCTGGCAATCTAGCAAGAGAAAACTCTGAAGGTTCAGTTATCAGCAGAACTCAAGCCAGCAAGAATCCGAAATTTCGAAATGCTGTTAGAAGCAAACCCCAACCAACCAATGGCAACGATTAAAGCTGGGATGGTCTTAGAGAACTCTCATTGACGAATGCTTCTATATGAAAAGCATTATAGCTTGGCCAAGCAGTTCCGCCACGCAGTTTGGTATTAATTAATCTGATAATTCCGACTTTGACGGCTCGGACAGCTCGTGTGCTCTGTCTAGAGGGGCAGAGTGAGCCGCCAGGAACAGGCCACTGCGGTGGGAGTGGAGAAGCTGAAGGGGACGGGCTGCCACCGGTTCGAGGAGTTGAACAATCTGGCCCGGTCGCAGCAGGGTGCCATCGTTGCGGCAGCTACCGACGTAACGCAGGAGTGCCGCATCGGGGCATAATCTGGTTTGGTCTTCAACCGGGTCAGGTCGGTTGGCCGGATCAACCCACTCCAGCTCAAACAGGCGATCGCGCACATCCAGCTGCACCACCCGCCCAGATTTAGTCGTTTTTTCTAGCCAGAGCGTCTCAGCCTGGACGACGGCCTCAATCCAGAGCTGCCACTGCTCAGGCGCAATGGACGTTTCAGCGGTAGGGTCGGTTTCCTGGGGTAACGCGCCGATCCAGATGTAGTACTCTGCCTTTTCCAGCAGCTTGGTGGCGGACGGCGATCCTAGATCGACGGGTTCAGCCCCGTAGACGGGAATGCCGGGGGGGAGTTGGGCCGCGAGGCGATCGCGAAACTCTGCCGGATCCATCTCCACCGTCAGTTCAAAATCTACCAGCTCGGCTGAACTGGTAGCCCCAAGCGGTAGCGCATTGGCGGGGGAAATGCGTGGCCCTGGATGGTATCCGCCACTAAACGAAACGGGTAGGGCGGCCCGACGCACAGCCCGATCCAGCAGACGCACCAGATCCAAATGGCTAATCAGAGCCATGTCGCCCTGCTTCCCCAGGCAGAGGCGAATTCGCTGCACCCGCTGCTGATTGGGGACAAAGTGCCCCTCGAATTGAGGAATCGGCGGTGGCGGCACGACCACGTTGTGACCAAAATCGGTGCCGCAAATGCCGCAGTGAGAGCAGCCCTCAAAAGCACAGTCGGGCACCGTCGCCGCCGCCAGGGCACGGGTCAGGTCATCTTTGAGCCAGGATTTGGCAATACCCGTATCAATATGGTCCCAGGGGAGGGGTGCATCCAGATTGGCGGTTGAATGATTGTCTGGACTGGCTTCTAGGCCAGCCTGGGGACGACTATCCCCATCGGGCAAAAAACAGTTCCATTCACCCTGCTCGATCTGGCGGTATTTCCAGGTTAAATCTGATTCGGCGATCGCCTGTTCCCAGGCCGCATAGGCCCGATCCAGGCTTTCCCACCAGGAGTCCATACCCGCCCCCAGTTCCCAGGCCCGCTGAATGACTGGCGCAAGACGGCGATCGCCTCGTCCCAAGAAGTCCTCCATGGCCGAAATGCGCACATCGGTAAAGTTGACCTTGAGGCTGCGAATGCCGCGAAATTCTTCCCGGAGGAGCTGCTGTTTCCGTACAAATTCAGCCGTCGCCACGGAGTGCCACTGGAACGGCGTATGGGGCTTGGGCGTGAAATTGGAGATAGTGACATTAAAGCCCAGCGGTTTACGTTTGGGGGCACGGCACTCCTGCTGCAGCCAGCGGATGGTTTCCGCAATGCCCACTACATCTGCATCCGTCTCCCCCGGCAGCCCAATCATAAAGTACAGCTTGACTCGATCCCATCCCTGCTCGTAGGCGGTTTTGACGCCACGCAGCAGCTCCTCATTGGTCAACCCTTTGTTGATGATGTCACGCATGCGCTGGGTACCCGCTTCCGGCGCAAAGGTGAGGCCACTGAGGCGGTTGCCGCCGACGATATGGGCAATATTCTCATCGAAGCGATCGACCCGCTGGCTGGGCAGCGACAGAGAAATATTTTCATTCCTGAGGCGATTTTTAATCTCCAGGCCCACCGCTGGCAGGGCAAGGTAATCGGAGCAACTGAGGGACAGCAAGGAAAACTCATTGAAGCCCGTCTCACGCATTCCCTGCTCAATGGTGCTGACGACCTCTTCTGGATCGACATCGCGAGCGGGACGGGTCAGCATTCCGGGCTGGCAGAACCGGCAGCCCCTGGTACAGCCACGGCGCACCTCAACGGTTAACCGATCGTGAACAGTTTCGACATAGGGAACAAGACCGATGGAGTAAGCGGGCATGGGGTCTGCCACCCGTCGTAGGATGCGAGGGGGCACATCGGGGCGATTGGGGACAACGGCTCCGCCTGGTTCCGCCTGGTAGAACTGAGGGACATATACCCCCGGAACCTGGGCTAAATCGAGCAGCAGCTCGTGTCGGCTGAGTCCGGCGGCTTTGCCTTCTTCCACAACGAGTCCAATTTCAGGCAGTAGCTCTTCCCCGTCTCCCAGGGCGATGAAGTCGAAGAAGTCGGCATAGGGTTCTGGGTTGGCGGTAGCGGTTTGTCCACCCGCAAAAATTAGAGGATAGCTGCCCGCTTCCACATTCCAGGCCCCCGGTTGCTGTCGTGCCTGCCAGGTCAGGGGGATACCGGCCAGTGCCAGCATCTCCAGAACGTTGGTGGCTCCCAGCTCATAGCTGAGACTGAAACCTAAGATGTCAAAATCCTGGAGCGATCGCCGCGATTCCACTGCAAATAGAGGAGTACCGGTTTCTCGGAGCTTAACTGCCAGGTCGGGCGCGGGCAAGTAGGCGCGATCGCACAGTTGCCGGGGCTGTGCATTCAGAATGCTGTAGAGGATCACATGCCCCAGGTTAGACGCGCCAACCTCGTAAACTTCGGGGTAGGTCAGCACCCATCGCACCACAGCCGATGGCCAGTCTTTGTGAACCGCTCTCAGCTCGTTACCCAGGTAGCGCGCAGGACGTGCAATACCAGAATTGATCAGTTGGTCAACGGCAATTACCACAGCAGCCTATTTACCCAAAACACTCTTAAGTAGGTCAGCACAATTAAATTCATGTTAGAAAACCGGGGCGCTCCCCCGGTTTTCTAACCTTCGTTTTTCAATGCAGTTCTACTTAACTGTTTACCATACTGAACCAGTCTATAAATTTTGTCCGAAAGTTTTGTTCGAAAGTTTGTCCGAAAATTCTGTCCGAGTTAGCCCACTAAAAAACCTGCGGGCTACGGAGCACACGCAGGTTTTTGGCTGGTTAATATTGATTTTGGAGTACTGCAGCGGTCAGCTCGTCGGTGCGATCTATGCAGCGATCGCCATGGGAGTGGGTCTTTCATTGATGATTTCGAAGACCTGATCGAGTTGGGTCAGTTCAAAAATGATGCGGATGGGTGCAGGCACGCTGCAGATCAGGAACTTGCGGTTCAGCGTTTGGGCTGCCGATAGGGCTGAAACCAGGGCCATCAGTCCAGCGCTATCGAGGGACTCAACCCCTGACATATCGACTACCAGAGGTGATGCATCTGCCTTGGCAACGGCCTCAGTAAGCTGCTGTTTAAAGAGTTCTGAATTCGCTGCATTGATATGGCCGGTCGGCTCGATCAAGCTGATTTCCGCTTTCTGTAAAACATTTGACATAATTTCCAACCTAATTCTGAGTTGCAACAAAAATGAACTGCGTGTCGGATGATACGACAATAGCCAAAGTCGTAAGAACGACCAACTCATCTCGCTCGGCTTCGTGGAATCTTTATTCACCGAGATCAACAATTAAAGTTTCAAGTAAACTTATATAACAGAACGTATACAAGAATACCGATTTTATCCTCCAGGACTTATTACCCGAGGTTTCATCAGAAATTCACACAAAGCCAGGAAATTCCGGGCATAGTATTAAGATTCCCAGCCCCCTACTTTGGGTAACGGAGGAATGTATATGTATTTCCCGCGTTGGGTCAGCATTTCAGAGCTTTTTACGAGTGCTGGGGGTGGGAAGTCTTGTGACCAAGATCACACTTCTTAACCGTATTGGGTCACCTGTATGGCGAGCGACTCAGCAGAGAATTTCTAATAATGCTCGTTCCATTCATTACGTCTGGTTTTCCGTAACTCCGTAAAGATTGGGTGTTTAATCTATCATGCGGTGGTTAACGGGTCGCCTTACAGATGATGGAATAGCGCTTAGGTTGCCCCCAATTTAGCTATGAGGATTTGCCCACCATGCAATCAACTCATGTCATTCGTAGTCTGGTCGAGAAGGCTCTGTGCATTAAGCAACTTACCCCCGATATCGAAAATGCCATTAACCAAGAGCTAACTCGCTTGGGTTATGTCTCCGATGTAGACTATGAGGCACTGGAGTTACTGATGTCTGAAATGGATGCAGGACGCATCCGCCTGGTACCCAGTTCGTGGGCCAGAATTTAGGACGATGCCACTGAGACATCTGTCCTGAGATCTTGCTGCTGGGTCGCCTAGTCGTGGAATACAGCTGCATTATCCTGCCAGACTTGATGGATGAACCGCCGAAGCTGCTCATGGGCCTGGCGATCGCTCTGAGGGTTGTATTTCTGATTCCCTAAATGGGCTAGTAGGGGGATCACTTCGGTATCCAGGGCCTCTCGAAACAAGACGCTGGGCCATAGCAAGTCGGAACTGCGGCGTAAATCGTACAAATCACTAGTTTCCAGGTCAACTCCAAGCAGGCAGGAAGCTGCGGTAGCGGCACCTGATTTGGGTATCTTGAGTGCCAGGGGGCGAACCCACACTGCGCCCCGCTGGACGACCGCTTGAATAAGTTCGGCGTAAAGAAAACCGGGTTGATGCTCCAAACAGAGGATTTGAGAAGGTTGAAACGTCGATGCAGCGTCCATTGCAAAACGGCTTTGAAGCGCTCTGATGACATGGGCAATTTGTAGGGTGAGTACTGGCGCTTCTCAGATTGTAGCGTTTGGCTGTTTCTCCATCTGTTTGGCACCCCTCCCGCTAAAGTTCAGATACACAGTTGAGAACAATGCGCTATAATCGGGGATACAGCTGATATCGCACCAAACACGAGGGGCTGTTACGGTTTCGACGTTTTGGCGAAAGCTATTTCATGATACAGGTCGAGAGTGAGTCCACTCTCGTTAATCAAGGCTCAAAAATAGTAAGTGCGAACGAAATCAAGCCATTTGCTCGCCGTAAGGCAACTGTCCTTGCGTAAACTTTAACTTAAGTTGCGAGCGTCCACGGTTCGACTCCGTTAAGGGCTGTGGACCTAACCCCAACGGATGCTCCAATGTCCTGCTCTGGTCAGGCATTGGCTAAGACTTACCAGAGAGTCCTTCCGTCCGGACTAAGGACGGTTCCCGCCTAGAGGATTAGATAGGCTAAACCTGTGAACGAGTGGAATATTAATACCCGAAGCGGACACGGGTTCGACTCCCGTCAGCTCCATTTCATTTCTCCTAACCATTCGATTGGTCCTGTTAAGCTAGAGGCTGATAATGTAGGGTGGGCACTGCTCACCCTACGGGTGTGTTTAAAGTCCTGAGACTTTACGAGAGCACAGACGGCTCAATATACTAGCTCTTAGATACAAAAGTTATTTTTGCCGAGTAGAGTTTGGCGCGCAGGACGCTAGAACTTTAGCAGGGAGGGTTCGTATCGTGTCGGTTGAAACGATTGAGAAGCGTTCAACATCAACAATTAAGAAGCACGTACCTCGCTATCGCGTGCTGCTCCACAATGATGACTACAACACCATGGAGCACGTCGTCGAGGCGCTGCTGAAAACCGTGACGAGTCTCACAACGCCCCAGGCTGTCGATATTATGATGCGTGCCCACACCGATGGGGTTGCCCTGGTCATTATTTGCGCCCAGGAACACGCTGAGTTTTACTGCGAAGGGCTGAAGTCCTACGGCTTGACCAGCACCATCGAACCGGATGAGTAGCAGCCTATTAAAAAGGGCTGGCCGCCGCTGGGCTGGGCATGTCTAAAAGATGGTTGAGGGCGATCGCCCGCTATCCTGCCCCGATGCGCGTTGGGATCTTTTTGGTGATGCTGGCGATCGCCTGGTTGCCTTTTCACCTGAGTATTTCAGCTTTAATTCCTGACCCCAATGCGGCCAGCATCTTGACGATGGTGGCCCTGTTTGTGGCCTTTCTGCTGCTGGTGCGGCTCTGGGGTCGTCGGGTGCATGGCATTGCTCACCCGCTGCAACATTATGGTCTGGGGCGAGGACGGCATCATATCTTTGATCTGCTCCAGGGTTTTGGCCTGGGGGCAATCAGTCTGTTGAGCCTGTTTGGAATTCAGTCTCTTTTGGGCTGGACGGCGTGGTCACTTCCAGCGCTGGGGAGCGGTGGCGCAATCCTGCGAATGACTGCGGAAGGTTTGGCCGTGGGCTTGGCTGTAGGGTTGGGGGAGGAGTTGGTGTTTCGTGGCTGGCTGCTGGATGAGGGGGAGCGAGACTATTCCCCGGCTACGGCCCTGTGGGTGAGCAGCCTGCTCTTTGCGGTGCTGCATTTTATCCGGCCCCTGAGCGAGATGATCCGCACCTTTCCCCAGTTTCCAGGATTGGTGGTGCTGGGGCTGGCGCTGGTGTGGGGGAAGCGATCGCACCAGGGGCGGTTGGGGTTCCCCATTGGTCTCCATGCTGGCCTGGTCTGGGGCTATTATGTGGTTAATGTGGGTAGCCTGATTACCTACCAGGCCAACCGACCCGAATGGCTGTCGGGCATCGATCAGAATCCTCTAGCGGGTGGGTTGGGGCTGGTGCTGTTGTTGGGCTTAGCTGCCTATATTCGATTCCCGATTCGGTCAAAGGGGCGATCGCACCGCAATTTGTGCTGAACACACCATGTTAGATAAGGATTCCCAACTCTTGCCTCCTGCGATTCGGCGCATTGCCGGAGGGTTTCGCATGTATGGCTGGATCAGCTTTTGGGCACAGGCCGTCCTCGCCGTAGTTTCAACGCTCATTCTGACGTTTTCGTCCGTTGTCATTAGTTTTCAGCAGAGTCCAGCGAATCAGGCGGCTGGTCGCGATAATCCCGGTGCGGGGGTTGGCCTATTTTTTGCCATAGCGGGCCTGGTGGGGCTGTATATGGGGGCATATTGGGCGTTCCGCTACACCCGCGTTTCCCTGAAGCTGCGAGCGACGGATGGTCGGGCACGGCCCAAGCCCGCGGAGGTGATTCAAACGCTCCGCATTGGCCTGATTATTAACCTGGTGGGGATGCTGCTGACGCTGCTGGGGGGCGAAGCCCTGATTGGTGCCCTGGTGGCCAAAGCCCTGTCTCAACCCCAGGGCACGGGCGCATTTTTCGAGCGAATTACCCAGGCCATTCAGCCCCTGGACATTTGGGTGGTGCAGGCCAACACCAACATTGCCCTGGCCCATTTCGTAGGGATTGTGGCGTCCCTGTGGTTAGTACAATCCATGGGCCGCCAGTAGGGGCAAAGCATTCGGCAGAAAATTTTTACTGGAATCAATAACGGATCGCCCGAATGCTTTGCTCTCACCGTTCCGCATTCATCCAGAACGGTTGGTCTGACAGCGATCGAATGCTTTGCCCTCACCCGTACCGCATTTATCCAGAACGGTTGGCCTGACAGCGATCGCAATGCCCACATTGCATTCCCGCTGCATCCTTTGAAAAGCCGAAAGCATCCAGCAAAAATTTCCAGCGGCAGTCTTTTGTCCGCAGGTAGCGCACCATCTGTTGCGCGGCGTCGGAATGCTGGAGAAGCGACGCCTTTGCTCCAGATTCCAGACGGTAGTGGAAGGGGTCTGTCCAGCGGAGGCGGCCCATGCTGTGGAGGAGGGAAAGGGCGATCGCCCCATCCTTCATCTGGCGGCTGATGTCGGTGACATTGCCCTCATTGGGCAGGCGTTTGGCTAACTGGAGGGCGCGCTGCTGTTGCGATCGCAGCTTATTCAAGAAAAAGCTCTGCCGCTGCTGATCGTCGGGGTCGAGCCAGCCCGTGGGTTCGCTAATTAGCGTCAGCGCCTCGGCGGGGTCACCGTCCCGTCCGCCCCGGCCCACCTCCTGGACATATTCGGGCAGGATGAGGGGGGAGTGGTAGTGAATCACGGCCCGGACGTGGGGATGGTTAATTCCCATACCGAATGCATTCGTGCAAATGACCCACAAGATCTTGCCGCCCAGCCAGGCCGCCTCAATGCGCCGCCGCTCTGACGCGCCCAGACCGGCATGGTAAGCAGCGGTGGTAAAGCCCTGCTGGCTCAGCCAGTCCGCCAACTCCTCGCTGTCGCGGCGGGTGCGGACGTAGACTAGACCGGCCTGGTGCGATCGCGCCCGCATGAACTTCAGCATCTGCTGCCGTCGGCCCCGGCGAGTGTAGACCGTTTGTACGGCCAGGTGCAGGTTGGGGCGGTAGGGGTTGAGGAGAAACGGCTGGGGGTCCTGGAGCTGGAGGACGGTGCGGATGGTGGTTTGGGCATCAGGGTCAGCGGTGGCGGTGAAAGCGGCGATCGCCATGTTCCCCCCACCCTTCGCCTTCAGCAGAGCCGGGCGCACCGTCCCCAGCCGCCGATAGGCCGGGCGAAAGGTGTCGCCCCACTGCACCAGACAGTGGGCCTCATCCAGAATCAGGGCGTTAATCTTCAGCGTTGGCTGGCATAGCCGCTCCCACACCGCCGGACTCAGCAGGGTCTCTGGCGAGAGGTAGAGCAGCCGCAGGCGCTGGTGCTCCAGTTGCCAGAGAGTTTGCCGCTTTTGCTGCGGGGGCAGCTCACCGTGGAGAGAGGCGGCAGGCAGCTTCTTCTCCCGCAGTTCCGCCACCTGGTTTTCCATCAGCGCCACCAGGGGCGAGACCACCAGAGTCAGCCCGGTCTGCATCAGGGCCGGAAGCTGGAAGCAAATGGACTTGCCGCCCCCCGTGGGCATGACGATCAGGGCATCCTGACCGCTGATCAGACAATGGACAATTTCTCCCTGGGGCGGACGAAAATCTGGGTAGCCCCAGATGCGCTGAAAGGTGGCCCGCACCCGCTCCCATTCGCTGAGCTGAAGCTGATTCATGAGTTAGGTGTCCTGCATCCCTGGTTTCTTTAGGAGTCAGAAGTCAGGAGTCAGAAGTCAGAAGGCAATGCCTATCACGCTCCTGAATCCTGAATTCTGGCTTCTGTATTCCTGAAGAGATTACTCTGCCCGTAGGATGCCCGCATTTCAATCAGGACTCACCCGTGGGTCGCGTCGAAGATGCCTGCCTCGGTGCAGACCGCATTGAGGGGACGGTCCCAGGGGTCGTGGGGCAGGGTGGGTAGGCGCAGGGCCTCGAAGATAATGCCGATGGTGGGTTTGCTGGCCCAGGCGGGTTGGCTCAGCAGGCGATCGTAGAAGCCGCCGCCGTAGCCCAGCCGGAAGCCCTGGAAGTCGCAGGCGATCGCCGGAACCAGAATCAAGTCCACTTCCTCCGGCGTCAGCACGGGACAGTCCGGATGGGGTTCAAGGATCCCAAACGTCCCCGATTGGAGCGGCGGCGAGGTGTGGGGCGACCAGAGGTGCCACGCCAGGGATTGCCCCAGGGTGCGGGGAAAGCCCCAGCGATGCTCGGTTTGCGCCACCAGCGGACTGAGATCCGGCTCCTGGCGAAAGCTGAAGTAGGCCAGGACAGTGCGCGAATTCTGAACCAACGGATGCTGGTGGAGGTGATGGCAGATGCGATCGCTCTTTTCCCGCCACTCGTCAGCAGGCATGGTACGCCGAATTTTGAGGAGCGATCGCCGCAATTCTACCTTATTCATTATTTTGGATTTTAGATTTTCGATTTTGGAGGGGGACGGCTTGGCTGGGACGGTTGTTTCTCGACTTCTGCCCCCCAACTCCCGGCTCCCCCAGACTTGACTCAAAACTCACTACTGACTCAGAATTTCCAGCTCTCTACATATAGGCAGATTGTCCGCAGATGACGCAGATGAATCGTATTCATTTTCTGTGTATCGCACAAGATGTATGGCGTTACGCTTTCGCGTTAGGACACTCAAACCTCAGCCCGTAGGGCTACATGTCGTATAGAGACGGTTTGGGCGAGAGAGCCGGATATGGGCATAATGCTCTCTCCTCTCTAAATTCTTCCGCCCCTATGCCCACCATTCCTTATCTGCGTCCATCTGCGCCATCTGCGGATTGCTACCCAAATAGAGTACAAACACTTTTAGAAATCACTTTTATGTCCAAAAACCATCCGGATTCCCTGACTTTCCGGAAAAATCGATAGAGTAAAGGGGAACGACACTTTTTCGAAGATGGTTTGGCTCTCATGCGCGTAATTTTGATGACGGGTAAAGGCGGCGTTGGTAAGACCTCTGTGGCGGCGGCGACGGGGTTGCGGTGCGCGGAGCTGGGCTACAAGACCCTGGTGCTCAGTACCGACCCGGCCCACTCCCTGGCGGATAGCTTTGACATGGAGCTGGGCCACGACCCCCGGCAGGTGCATCCCAACCTCTGGGGGGCGGAGCTGGACGCCCTGATGGAGCTGGAGAGCAACTGGGGGGCCGTCAAGCGCTACATTACCCAGGTGCTTCAGGCGCGGGGACTGGAAGGAGTAGAGGCCGAGGAACTGGCGATTCTGCCGGGGATGGACGAAATTTTTAGCCTGGTGCGTATGAAGCGCCACTACGACGAAGGCGAGTTCGATGTGCTGATCATCGACTCCGCCCCCACGGGCACGGCCCTGCGGCTGCTCAGCCTGCCGGAGGTGGCAGGGTGGTATATGCGCCGCTTCTACAAGCCCCTCCAGGCCATGTCCGTGGCCCTGCGGCCCCTGGTGGAGCCGCTGTTCCGTCCGATCGCCGGGTTTTCCCTGCCCGACCAGCAGGTGATGGACGCGCCCTACGAGTTCTACCAGCAGATTGAGGAGCTGGAGCGGGTGCTAGTGGACAACAGCAAAACCTCCGTGCGGCTGGTGACCAACCCCGAAAAGATGGTGATTAAGGAGTCCCTGCGGGCGCACGCCTACCTGAGCCTCTATAACGTGGCGACGGATCTGGTGGTGGCGAATCGGATTATCCCCGACACCGTCACCGACCCCTTCTTCCAGCAGTGGAAGCAGAACCAGCAGCAGTATCGCCAGGAAATCCACGAGAATTTCCACCCGCTGCCCGTTAAAGAAGTGCCGCTATTTTCCGAGGAGATGTGTGGTCTGGCGGCCCTGCATCGGCTGAAGGACACCCTGTTTGCCGACGAAGATCCGGCCCAGGTGTTCTACAAGGAAACGACGCTGCGGGTGGTGCAGGAGAATAACCAGTACAGCCTGGAGGTGTATCTCCCGGGCATTCCCAAGGATAAGGTAAACCTGAGCAAGACCGGGGATGAGCTGAATATCCGCATTGGCAACCATCGCCGCAACCTGGTGCTGCCCCAGGCGCTGGCGGCTCTCCAGCCCACGGGGGCGAAGATGGAGGATGACCACCTCAAGATTCGCTTTTAGGTAGGGTAAAAGGGATGGGCGGATGCCAAAGGTACTCCCGCAGGCTGATCTTTCCTTCGGGGCTGAACAGGATGCCCTCCGCTTCGAGGAGCGATCGCTGCAAATAGTCCCCACCCCGGCGCAGGGGCGAGTAGGACACCTCCCCTTTGGCGTTAATCACCCGGTGCCAGGGTACATCAATGTCCCCCAGGTCTACCCGAAACAGGGCATAGCCCACCAGGCGGGCATGGCCAGGGAGGTCCGCCAGATCGGCCACCTGTCCGTAGGTGGCCACCTTCCCGAAAGGAATCTGCCGCACCACGGCGTAAATCGCATCGTATTTCGACTTCGACATAGTTCCAGTTTGCCAGGAATTCTCGCCCTGCTTCTTTGAATCCCACGCGCAGTTGTCGCGATCGCCCCCCATCAGGCCATGCTATCCACCATCCAGTCGCTGCCCAGCGATGTCGTCCACCTCATTGCCGCAGGCGAAGTCATCGATTCGCTGGCGGCAGTCGTGCGGGAGTTGGCAGAAAACGCCATCGATGCGGGAGCCACTCGGATTACCCTTGAGCTGGTGCCCGATGCCTGGCGAATTCGGGTGACGGATAACGGCAGCGGCATGGGACGGGCGGATCTGCTGGCGGCGGCCCTGCCCCACAGCACCAGCAAAATCCGCAGTCGGCAGGATCTGGCCCAGGTGAGGAGTTTGGGGTTTCGGGGGGAAGCGCTCCACAGTCTGGCTCAGCTGGCGGAACTGGAGATTTGCAGTCGGCGGGAGGGTGAGATGGAGGGGTGGCGGGTGCGCTACGACTCCCAGGGGTGTGCGGCTTTCCAGGAAACGGCGGCGATCGCCCCTGGCACCATCGTCACCGTGAACAACTTATTCGGCAACTGGCTCTCCCGACGGCAGGCGCTGCCCTCCCTGCCCCAGCAGCTCCGGATGGTGCAGCTCACCGTCTACCACCTGGCCCTGTGCCATCCCCACATCACCTGGCAGGTGGGACAGGGCGATCGCCCCTGGTTCTCCCTTTACCCCGGCTCCACGGCGAGAGAAATCCTGCCCCAAATTCTGCGGGACGTGCAGCCCCACGACCTCCGGTTGGCCACCCAGCCTGTGCCTGACCAGTCCGCAACCCTGGCCCTGCTGCTGGGGCTACCGGATCGCTGCCACCGCCATCGGCCCGACTGGGTGAAGGTGGCCGTTAACGGACGCATCGTTCACGTCCCGGAGTTGGAGCAGCTGATCATCGGCACCCTACGGCGGACGCTGCCCCGCGATCGCCATCCCGTCTGTCTCCTCCAGCTCCAGGTGCCCGCTGATCAAATTGACTGGAACCGCCATCCCGCCAAAGCCGAGATTTATCTCCAGAACCTGGACGCCTGGCGGGAGCGGGTGCGGGAGGCGATCGCCCAGGCCCTGCGCCTCAACCCCGCCAGCCTCAGCGAAGCGGCCCACTCCGAGCGCATCACCCAGCTTTTGAAAACGGCTGAAGACAGCGGCAATTATGCATCTCGCAGTATTTCCCCAGACTCAGGCTCCCCCGGACCTGAAGAGTCCGCCCCGCTGTTGGATCTCCGTGCCCTGGTCCAGGTTCACCGCACTTACATTCTGGCGGAGCACCCTAGCGGTATGTGGCTGGTGGAGCAGCACATTGCCCATGAGCGGGTGCTGTACGAGCAGTTGTGCGATCGCTGGCAGCTTGTGTCCGTAGAGTCCCCCATTATCCTCCCCCAGCTCACTTCTGCCCAGGTGGAGCAGCTCCAGCGGCTGCGGCTGGACGTGGAGCCTTTTGGGGATGACCTCTGGGCGGTGCGGACGGTGCCCGAGGCGATCGCCCCAAGGTCGGATTGTCGGGATGCGCTACTGGAGCTGAGTTTGGGGGGAGACATGGATACGGCCCTGGTGGCGATCGCCTGCCGCACCGCTATCCGCAACGGTACCGAGCTATTGCTGCCGGAGATGCAGACCCTGCTCGACCAGTGGCAGCGCACCCGCCACCCCCAGACCTGTCCCCACGGTCGCCCCATCTATCTGGCGCTGGAGGAGTCGAGTCTGTCCCGCTTCTTTCGGCGGCACTGGGTGATCGGCAAGAGCCACGGCATTTAGGATTGGGTATTGCCGAGGTGGGAGCATTTCTTGTCAGAGAAATGGCGGTTGTAAAAGCAGAACCAACGGGTGTACCAGGAGTCGAAAGCAGGGGGGAAGATATCTGGAACAATGACGGTTTTAAGGGGGTAGCCATAGCGGAACTGAAAGTAGCCGACTGGGGATAGCAAGTAGATCAGGGCCACCGCGATCGCCAACCAGAGCAAGTAGTTTTTAGACGGTTTCATGGGGACTGTTGGCAAGGCGAAGGGTTTCCGGGTGAATGGGCCGCCCAGACGAGAGCAGCATCAACTCCAAATAGCAGGTTAGAAAGGTCGTGAGATTTACAAACTGCAAGAACCTTGAAAGGTCGGATGCGATCAGGTTTACAAAGATAGGGCCACCACAGGAGACTAGAAAAAGCGCGTCATAGACTCTGGCAAGTGGGTTGGGCGAATCAACTGATGGCGAGTGTCCTGCCGTATTTCGAATATTTGGCCTGATTTTCAAGGTGTATAAAAGGAGCATGACCAGGCTGGGTAGGAGGGAGTAAACAAGCACCATCAAAACGTTTAACGGAACTTGCAGCCAGCGGCCAGTAATGCGGATAAAGGTTTCAGGTAAAGGCTGCCCCAGCTTTTGATTCATAATGTTTTTAATCAATCTGTCTGGCATTCCTGCCTGTTCAAAGATGGGCCTAAATGCCTCAGAAGGAGTATTGGCGATCGCCACCACCGCCGCTACCACCAGGGCAACCCCCAGAAAAATCAAAGCCTTGGGCCAGATCAACCGCAGCGATCGTTTTGACAATCCGCCGTAGTTGCTCACTGCGCTACACACGATGGCAAACGCCAGCAGGGGAAACACCGAGATAATAAACATCTCATGGATCAGGGTACCCGTGGTTAAAAGGGCCAGCCCGGCCCAAAATCCCAGGCGAGCATTCCACGAAAAGATGGCCACCACCAGAATCAGCAGAAGGCTGAGTAGCGCATCAGGCTCCGCCGCATTGAAGGAAACCGTCCCCCAAAAGTGGCTGCAAAAAAAAGTGGCGCAAAACAGAATTGCCGCCGGGGTGTGATGTTGTCCAATCAGGCGAAGGGCAAAGGCAAGACAGCCACCGGCCATGAGTACGAGTAGTACAATGTGAATCGCCACCAGGGTTGTATGAAAGCTTTCCTGATGGTGATAGTTGATCCAGGGGGAGAGAATTGTTCCCAGCAAGCCTCGGCGGATAAAGCCATGCTGGTAAGTGGTGAGCCAGAGGTACAGCCCCAGGGCACGCGGTCGGGGAACAAAGCTTTTTGTAATAGAAATCCACAACAGTAGGGCAAAGCCCGCCGTTAACAGCCATAACCTGAACCGGGGAGAGTATTGCATATGGGGTTGCAAGGGAGGAAACCTTTGCCTGGGAGGCCGCAGGGGATTGGTGGGTGAAAAATGAAACGTGAGTGGACTTGGGGCGATCGCCAGCCGCTCCCTTATAGCTCTACGGGCTAAGGTTTGAGTGTGGAACCCCCACATCGCGGGGGTTCCACACCTCTTGAATGTCCTAACGCGAAAGCGTAACGCCTTACCGGTTAGCAAGGCCCGCTGGCAGCGAGCGTATCGAGGCGGTTTACCTGGGATGGAACCCGAAGGGAAATGGGATTCCCTATCCCTTCGGCTGATTATTCGAAATCAGATTCTAGCGGGATCGCTAGTCGTTTGCAATATGGGCTGAAATTGCCTCAGCAGGGCCAATGGCCATTGACCCCTAGGATTGTGGATTTAATAAGGTGAAATTCCTGGGGTAGAGGCATGGAATTCCATGCCCCTACAGGTCGGATAAATTACAGGTTATTTAATTCACGATCCCTACCAACTGCCTAACCGGGGGGTGAAACTTTCTCCAGAAAACGCCTAAGCAGAGATGACAAACGAGCCAGCCCGAACCCGGGTTGTGAAGTCCCTGGCAGTGATGTCTTCGGCGTCCACACCCTGGAGCACTGCGAGGCGATCGCCATCCAGCTCAATCACGGTGTTTTGTCCCCGCTGCGAAATTCCCAGGGATTCGAATTCCAGATTAAAGTCCTCTTCATCCTCGGCACCGAAGTCAAAGAGGGCAATTCGATCCCCCTCACGGAAGTCGAGAATACGTGCCACACCCCGTCCGGAGGCGAGGCCAAAGATATCCCGTCCGCCGTTGCCCCGCAGGGTGTCGCGGCCAACATCGCCCAGCAGGAAGTCGCGACCGCCGCCGCCCACCAGCAAATCGTTACCCGCACCGCCGAAGAGGGCATCGTTACCAGCACCGCCTCGTAGAATATCCCGACCGGCATTGCCCGTGAGCTGATCGTTACCGGCGGCACCGGTCAACCGATCCGTACCGCCGCCGCCATCCAGGCTATCGGCATCCTCCCCGCCGTTGAGAATATCTTCGCCAATGCCACCCGTCAGCACGTCCCGGCCAATGCCGCCGTCCAGGGTGTCGTTACCATCGCTCCCGGCCAGACTGTCATCGCCATCAAGCCCCAGGAGCAGGTCGTTGCCAATGCCCCCCGAGAGGGAATCGCTGGCCAGACTGCCTTCGAGGCGATCGTCACCGGCTTCCCCCAGCACCAGGCTGTTGGGTACGGTGGCTATTAGGGTGTCGTTGAGGGCCGAACCGCGCACCACAACCCCGGAGGCGAACGTGACCGACACATCAGCCGCTTCATTCAGGGGCGAGGACACGGCATTTGAAAAGACGAACGGCTCCCGTACCACCTCATTCCCAAACCGGGTGGCGTTAATGATCTCATTCATGCCGGGGGGCTGTACCCCAGAGACTTCAAAGATGGGGGCAACAAAGTCATTGGTGGTGCGGCTGCTCACATCGATCAGATTGGCCTGTACCCCTTGCAGGATGGCGAGGGTATCCGTCACCGTGCCACCGTTCGCAGTGGGAGAGGTGAGGACAATCAGCGTATCTGCCCCTTGCTGAACGGCACTGATCTGCCGGTTGATGTTTGCCGGATCCGTGCTTCTATCTTCATCCCTGAAGAGGTTAACCCCCAGCCCCAGCACCAGCCGATCCGTGCCATCGGTGTAGTCGGTGATGGTGGTGACGCCATCGCCTGCATTGAGGACAAAGAAGTCGGCTCCAACGCCGCCCGTGAGGGTATTGTTGCCAACGCCGCCATCCAGCACATCGTTGCCGTCGCCACCGTTCAGTACGTCATCCCCTAATCCACCAGAAAGGCGATCGTTGCCGCTGGGGGGTGGGGGCGGCGGGGTGGAACCGTCGGCGGGGGGCGTGACGACCACCCCACCAATGAGCGTATCGTTTCCGGCTTCGCCCCGGATGGTGTCGTTGCCAGCGGCACCACTCAAGTTATCGTTGCCATCTGCGCCATTGATGGCATCATTACCGGGGGTACCAACCAGCACGTCAGCGCCAACCGTACCGTTGATCGGGTTCAAAAGCGGGTCCATGGTGATGTCTCCAAATTAGAGGTTGATTGGGAAAACTGTCTGCCTCACTCTCAGCAACGACCTGCCTACTGAAATGGCGGCATTCATTGCTGGGGAAGCTTGGACAGGCTTTGGTTGCCCGTTCCGAGGAAGTATGGTCACGGGTAGTTGGAGGTATGCAAAACTTGAAAAAAAATTGGGATGCCCCACTTTAAGCGAGACCCCTTACCTGCATACCTGTAACTGCCAGAAACCATGAGATGACAGCCAGAGGAAGCAAATCTAGTGGCCCACTTAATTAATTTGGAGGAGAGGTAATGAAATGGTTGGAACGGTAACCAGCGAGGGCGATCGCGCTATCCGGGCAGACGTAGCTCGCCAGATGTTTGGCCTGGACGGCTCAGGTATCCAGATTGGCTTAATTGCCGATAGCTTCAACGCCCAGCTCGGCGCAGCCAACGACGTTGCCAATGGTGAATTGCCGGGGGAAGGGAATCCAGAAGGCAATACGATACCGGTGAATGTGGTGCGCGATACGACCCGATTTAGTGGATTTGACATTGGCCGTGGTCTACTACATGTCATTCATGACGTGGCTCCAGGGGCGGAGCTGCTGTTTCACACCTTCGAGGGCGATGTCCGGGACTTTACGAATGCTGACGTCACGGCTGATAGCGTTATTACGGCCCTCAATGCGCTGGAAGCAGCCGGAGCCGATATCATCCTGGATTTTTCTGATTTTCTACCCAGCACAATCTTTCAGGATGGGGCCGTTGCCCAGGCGATCGATGCCTACACCCAGCGGGGCGGGATCTTTGTTTCTCCAGCGGGTAACAGTGGTGCCCTTTCCTATGAAAGCCCTTTCCGGGCGGGAGAAACCTTTACCTTTCGAGGCATTGAGTATACAGCCCACGACTTTGACCCTGGTGAGGGAATTGACCTTTTTCAAGACATCCAGCTCACAGACGAAAGCGATGTCAACCTGCTGATGAACTGGCAGCAAGCATCTGGAGCCGTTGAATCCAACTTTGAGCTGTTTCTGGTCGATCGCCCCCAACTTCCAGGAGCGGGAGGCGAAGTCTTGAGTCAATCAAGACTTCCCATTGACGCCTTTACTGACGCCTTTGACAGCACCAATGATCCGGCTCAAGGCATCGAATACGCTAGCTTCATTGAACAAACGGCGTATCTGGTTATTGCCAAACAGCAAGGTTCTGCGGAGCTACCGGAGCCAGGGCTGGTTAAATGGATCAGTGTAGGGGGAGGCGGCAACGACATCGTCTATCAATACGTTAACGACCCCGCTACGCCAGGAAGCGCGGGCACAGTCTTTGGGCAAAGCAATGCCGCCGGAGCCATCACCGTGGGGTCTGCTAACTTCAGGAGAACGCCGGAATTTGGTGACGACTCCATTGAGGTTCAGAATTTTTCAAGCAGTGGTGCCGCGCCCATTCTGTTT
This sequence comes from Synechococcales cyanobacterium, assembly GCA_035285585.1. Classification (GTDB taxonomy): domain Bacteria; phylum Cyanobacteriota; class Cyanobacteriia; order CAKZMO01; family CAKZMO01; genus JAYKGU01. Next base: position 28,494 of record JAYKGU010000001.1, on the reverse strand, counting down.
GACGCCCAGGGAAACCTCCTTGCGGTGCCGGAAATTCGACAGAAGCCTGACGTAATTGGCCCGACGAACGTATCGACACCAGGGACATTCTTTTTTCCAAGAATCCCAGCCACCATCGGAGCCGCTGCCCACGTGACGGGCCTCATCGCCCTGATGCTGCAACGAGCTGGCGGGCCGGGAAGCCTCACCGCTGATCAGGTGCGAGACATCCTCAGGGAAACCGATTTACCCGTGGTACCTCGTCCCAATTTGCCAGCGGACTCGGGCTTTGTTCAGGCCGATGCTGCTGTGATGCAAACCGCTCGCTTTCAGCAGATGGGCACAGCGGGCAACGATGAATTACAGGGACAAATTGCAGCGGACAACCTCTATGGCCTGGAGGGAGACGACACCCTGGCGGGCGGCGCAGGCTTTGATGCCCTGTTTGGTGGCCGCGGAGCCGATACCCTCCAGGGCGGACGCGACGGGGATGCCCTTATAGGACAGGCTGGACGCGACCTGTTACGAGGGGGGCAGGGCGATGACCTGCTCATGGGCAACAGCGGTGGCGATCGCCTCAACGGTGGCAAAGGCTCCGACACGCTGCTGGGCGAGCAGGGCCGGGATGAATTAGTGGGGGGCGCAGGTGATGATGTGCTCAGCGGCGGTACGGGGCGCAACATCCTCAAAGGGGGCGACGGCAGCGATGTTTTTGTGCTGGACAATCCTGGAAGGGCTACCATCCGCGACTTTGAAGATGGGGTGGATCGGCTGGCGATCGCCCCCGACCTGGAGTTCACTGACCTCACCATCCTCCAGTCAGACAGCGACACCCTCATTCAATCCGCAGACACCACCCTGGCACGACTCATCGGCATCCAGGCTGATTTGATCACGGTGGAAGATACCGTGGCGATCGCCGACGTCCTGGCCATTTAGGTGGTTTCTAGAAATGTTTACACCCTGTCCCGTTAACAGCGTCTGATATATCCGCAGATTTCGCAGATGGACGCAGATTGAGAATCGGCAGGAACGCTATTCATCTGCGAAATCTGCGAAATCTGCGGACTAATGCTGCCCCAACAAACGGTAAAACCTTTCCAAAAAAATGCCTTCATATCTATCATCGGGAGAACTCAAATGGTTGGACAAGTAACCAGTCAGGGCGATCGCGCCCTTCAAGCCGACGTGGCCCGTCAGCTTTTTAACATTGACGGGTCGGGTATCAAAATCGGCATCATTTCCGATAGCTTCAATGCGTTTAGATCTACAGATGAGGATATTGCCTCAGGGGATTTGCCAGGGGAGGACAACCCCAACGGCTTCACCCAGCCGGTGCAGATTCTTCAGGATTTGCCCAGATTCTTTGGTATTGACGAAGGTCGGGCGATGGCGCAAATCATCCACGATATCGCACCGGGGGCTGAACTACTGTTCCATACCGTGGTGGATCGCGACCAGCTCCGGGTTTCCGATGAAACCTTTGCCACGGCGGTGAATGCCCTGGCGGATGCAGGAGCCGATATCATTGTGGATGATGTTGGCTTTTCCACCACGCTTTTCCAGGACGGGCTGGCGGCGCAGACCGTGGATGCGGTGACCCAGCGGGGAATTGTCTACATTTCCTCGGCGGGCAATGATGGCTTTGGTCGCTCCTATGAAAGTCCCTTTCGCCTGGGAGAAACCTTTTCTTTTCGCGGTGTTGAGTACGATGCCCATGACTTTGATCCAGCCGAAGGAGTGGATTTGTTTCAGGAGATTCGGCTCTCCAACTTTGAATCTTTCAACATCCAGTTCACCTGGGAAGAGGCCATCGGTCAGGTCAACTCAGACTTTCAGCTCTACTTGCTGGATCAGCCTGTGCTTCCCGGCATGGGCAGTCAAATCCTGGCATCTTCCGTGATTTCCGATCGGAGCGTGACCGACGCCCCCCTGGTGGATTTGTTCTACAGCCAGTTTCAGGGGAGGGAGGATGAAGTCCAGTCCTTCTACCTGCTGATTGCCCGGAAGGAAGGGTCAGCACCGGATACTGGATTGATCAAGTGGGCCAACACCGCCAATGGGGAACAGGGCAATGCTGTTTACGAGTACGTCAATGATTCCCCAGGGGCGGTAGGGGCGGGCACGGTCTATGGCCATCCCAATGCGGCGGGGGCGATCGCCGTCGGTGCTGCCAACTTTAACCGTACCCCCGAATTCGGCATCGATCCGGTGATCTCTGAAGCCTTTTCCAGCACGGGAGCCGCTCCCATCCTGTTTGACGCTGCTGGCAATCCCCTGGCCACTCCCGAGCTGAGGGAAAAGCCCGACATCATTGGGCCAAACCGGGTATCCACCACTCTGCCCTTCTTCCGCCGGTTTGCGGGCACCTCCGCCGCTGCCCCCCACATTGCCGGGGTGGTGGCCCTGATGCTCCAGCGGGCGGGCGGTTCCGGTAGCCTCACCCCCGACCAGGTGCGCACCATCCTTCAGGCAACGGACATTCCCGTCGCCCCCCGCACAAACCTGCCCGCAGATGCTGGCTTTGCCCAGGCGGACGGGGCCGTCCTGCAATCCATTGGCTTCAACCACCTGGGCACGGCAGGCAACGACCAGATCGCTGGCCTGGGTCGGGCGGAAAACCTGCATGGCCTGGCGGGCAATGATGTCCTGCGGGGCGGCGGCGGCCTGGATGCCCTCTTCGGCGGCGAGGGGGATGATCAGCTGGTGGGTGGCGACAACAACGACTACCTCGCAGGGGAACGGGGGGACGACCTGCTGCGGGGCGGCGGCGGCGACGATACCCTGCGGGGGGGCGGTCAGACCGATCGGCTGCTGGGGGGTAAGGGCAATGATGTGCTGTTGGGCGATCGCAGCAGCGACACCCTCATCGGCGGCGGCGGTGACGACATCCTGAGCGGTGGCCAGGGCCGCAACGACCTCAAGGGCGGCGGCGGCGCAGACGTGTTTTGGGTGGATACCACCGGCAGGGCAATGGTGCGGGACTTTGAGGATGGCCAGGATCGGCTGGCCTTTCTGGAGCCACTGGCCTTCGAAGACCTGGAGCTAAACCAGCGGGGCCGCCATCTGGTCATCCGCTCGGCGGACGGCGGGCAGGTCACCCTGATGGGCGTAGAAGCGGCCATGATTACAGCGGAGGATATTCTCCAGGAACCGCCAGCGGTTGCCGCCCTGCTCGCTTAGAAAATTTTGTGCAGCCAAAACTGCATAACCCGACTGGGCCAAAACCAGAAATAAGCAGCAACCAAATTGGTGATTCAGACAGGCAGGAGCAAAATGGGAGCCATAGCCCGGTACTGGCGACTCGTGCGCATTAATAGCGGTGGACGGCGGGTGGTGGCGGAGATTGTCGCTGCCAAAGCCTTAATATCTCAGGTATTTCCAGCGCTCATGAACCAGTTTCAGGTGGCCGATGGCGAGATTCAGCCCGTGCTGTTTGACATCTTCCACCACCATCCGGCTTCCTCGGAGCGCACGGCGGCGGAGTACTGCCTGCGGTGCGTCGTCTCCCACCACATCGAGCAGGTGTGCATCCAGCTAGAACTGCGGTTTGGCTACCAGCACAGCTTCAGCCGCTATGACCTGTTTGGCCTGGTGCTGGAAGACGACGGGCGATCGCCCCTCCCTCCCCCCGTGGAAGGACCGCGATCCCTCGTCCGGCAAATCCTCACCACCTTTGATCCGGCCCAGGCCCGACTGGCAACCTGGGTGATGCGCCAGGTGCGCCACCATCCTGAGGTGAAAGCCTTTCTTCAGGAGCAGGGGGTGTGTTTGGTGACGGACTGGGCCTTGCTGAAGGACACCCGCGTGGATCAGGCGCGGCAGATTCTGACAGACTTTCACGCCCTGGTGACGGAGGAGGTCAATCAGGCGGGACAACTCCTTCAGACCTACCATGCGGTGTATCGGGGCGATCGCCTCCGCCAGCAGCAGCAGGGCCAGATCAAAGGTCGGGCCGAATGCGTCCCGCCGACGCCAGAGCAGCTTGAGCGCATGGCGGCAATTCTGCAAGCCCAAACCCATTTCCCCTGGTCAGCGGAGCGGGTGATGGAGCGGCTCCAGTCCCTTGCCCGCCACCTCCGCCAGTATCGGGTCTACAGCCGCAGCGGGGCGTTGCCCACCGAGTCGCTGGATCAGCCCAATACGCAGGAACTGGCGGCAGCAGTCCCGGCTCCCCTGCCCGATGATGAGCGGGAGGCGCGGGAGGACTTTCTAAACTTTTATCGCGACCATCTGGTGGTGTGTCTTGATCAGGCGGTGGCGCAGGTGATGGGCGATCGCCTCAACTACCTGCAACGGAAGAAGCCGCAGATGGTCCAGCCCTTTCTCCAGGCGTTGCATCTGTTCCACTGCCGGGGCTACTCCATGGGAGAAATCGCCCCTCTGGTGGGCTTGAAGGCCCAGTTTCAGGTCACCCGCCTGATGAAGCTGAAGGAGTTCCGGGCCAGCGTTCAGGCTCTGTTAATTAAGCTGCTATTTGATCACGTATTTGATCAAGCCCAAAGTTACCTGGAGGTCGAGCGGCTGCAAGCCCTGGCTCAGCAAATTGCAGCCGCCCTCAGCGAAGATGTGGCGGCCTTGATGCAGCGAGCCGAAGCCGAAGCCACCGCCGTCAAACATCGTCCCCTGACCAGTCTATTTGCCCAACGCCTTTGTTGCTATCTAGAAACTCGGAGTCTTGCGTCATGATGGTGAATCCCTTACCCCGTCCCACCGAGCCACTGCCAGATACCTTTGATTGGGAAACCCCCGACGAAGACCGCATTGAGCTAACCGTCGCCCAGGTTTCGCAGGCCACCGCCCTCAGCCAAACCGTCTCCCATCCCCAGCAGCAGTGGCAGGTTTATTTGCACAGTTTGGCCCTGACAGTTGTGAAGGAGTGGTTGGCCGAGTGGGCCACTGATTTGGTGGTGACGGATCGCGACTGTTCCCTGCTGCATCCGCCCCTGGCGAATTTAATCGAAGCGGCCTGCAACCTGAAAATTGGGGACTTCAGGCTGTGTTTGCTGGCCACCGGCTCCGTGGTGGGGCCGAGCGTCTGGGTACCCCGCGCCGCCCTCGAACTTCCGGCTTTCATCCCCCACTATTTTGTGTTAGTGGAAGTGCTGGAGGATCAGCTCCAGGCAAAGATCCACGGCTATTTGCGGGGCGATCGCCTCCCCCATCACCCGCAGTCTCAGGCCAGGCTTTCCGCCACCGACTGGACGGTGGCCCTGCCCTTGCAGCTATTCGACCGCAACCCCAGCGGTCTGCTCATGGAGCTGCGCTGCCTCCAGCCTGTGGCCCTTGCTCCCTCTCCAACCTCCGCCTCCACATTCTTAGAGACTCAACTTACCGAGCGACTGCCCCAGCTCCTGGCTCCGGATGCGCTCTGGCAGGACATTCTCACCTGGCCGGAGGGTGCCCAGTTGTTAAGTCAGCCCGACTTGCTGAATCGGCTCTACGAGGCCCAGCAGGCGGTGCATCAGGGGCAGGATATGGCGGAGGCGATCGCCACTTTTACCTCCCCATCTCCTTCAACCCTATCTTTATCCCAGCGGGCGATGAATGCGGCGGCCTGGTTGGGCGATCGCCTCGACCATCTGGCCCAGGAACTGGCCTGGACGCTGATGCCCGCCTTTGCCCTGGAGCCTGCCCTGCGCTCCAATGAGTTTGACGCTGGCCAGTGGGAGATTCAGCTCCCCGCCGAGGCCCGAGGAGCCTACCAGGACATTCGCCTGGGAACGGCGGCCCTGCGGCTACGCCTGGTCACCTGGCCCCTGATGTTGGACCAGCAGCAGCCCGGTTGGGCACTGGTGGTGGTGCTGGAGGCCCAGCCGGAAACCCAGCTCCCGGTGGGGATTGGCCTGCAAATTCGCGACGAGCATCAGCTTCTGGTGGAACAGCGGCTCGGGGAAGCCCTCCAGGATGGCTATCTGTATGCCCAGGTGGGCGGCTACTGGCACGAGCTGTTCTGGATTACCGTTATCCTGGCGGATGGCACCAGCCTGACCCTGTCCCCCGTCACCTTTAACCCCGATGCCGCCGTCGCCTAGTGGTCTTCCCGCCGATATGGTTGCTTCCTCCTTTCGCCTGAAAGTCCAACGCCTGGAGTCGCGCTGCCTCTTTGAACTGTCCTGGGGGCAGGGGCAGCAGCTCGCCGCCGTGCTCGACTGTCCCGCCCTGCTGGCCGAGCGCTATCAGGCGTGGCAGCGGATTTATCTCAGCTTCTACAAAACGGCCATGCCGCGAGTGGCGGTATTGCAGCCCGACGCCTCGCCGCCTGCGCTGCGGGGCTGGAGCATGGCCAGCGGGGCGATCGCCCCCAACCAGATCGACTGGCACGCCAAGCTGCTGGAGGCGGAAACCAGGCTGCTCCAGGAGTTTCACCGCTGGTTGCGCAGCGCTGAGCTGTTCGACATCCGGGCGGCGATCGCCCAGGCCAGCCACCAGCTCGCCACCTCCGCCCACCTCCAGACCCACGGGGGCATCACCGTCTTCCTCACCTGCACGCCCCTGGAACTGGCCCGCTTTCCCTGGGAAGCCTGGGAGATTGGGGCCGATTTTGCGGCAACGGGCACGATTCGCCTGGTGCGATCGCCCCTCACCATCCGCCAGCACACCGCCCCCAGCCGTCCCCAGCGGCGTGCCCGCATTCTTGCCATCCTGGGGGACGATACGGGGCTGAACTTCCAGACTGACTGCGAGGCGATCCGCTCCCTCTCGGCGGTGGCGGAGGTTACCTTTGTGGGCTGGCAGCCCGGTCAAACCGTGGTGGAGGTGAAGGAGGGCATTCGGCGGGCGATCGCCCATCCCCAGGGGTGGGACATTCTGTTCTTCGCGGGGCACAGCAACGAAACCCTGACCACGGGCGGCGAGCTGGCGGTGGCTCCCCACATGTCCATCGCCATCCACGACATCGCCCCCCAGCTCAACCGCGCCCGTGCACTGGGCCTCCAGGTGGCCATCTTCAACTCCTGCAAGGGCCTGAGCATTGCCGAATCCCTGATCAGCCTGGGCTTTAGCCAGGTGGTGGTGATGCGCGAACCCGTCCACAACCGGGTGGCCCAGGAGTTTCTGGTGCAGTTTTTGCGGCAGCTTGCGGACTATAAAGATATTCACGAATCGGTGCTGGCGGCCTGCCAGGTGCTGCGCTTCGAGAAAAACCTCACCTACCCCTCGGCCTACCTGCTGCCCTCCCTGTTCTGCCACCCCGGAGCCGAGCTGTTTCGCCTTACCCACGGCAACTGGGGCCAGCGGCTGCGCCAGTGGCTGCCCACGCGACTGGAGGCGATCGCCCTCACCACCTGCATCACCCTCAGCCTCATCCCCGCCGTCCAGGATGCCCTGCTCAACGGACGCACGGCGACCCAGGCCGTTTACCGCAACCTCACGGGACAGGTGCCAGCGGCCAGCCCGCCGCCCATCGCCCTGATTCAAATCGACGCCGAATCCATCAGCCGCGACGGCATCACCCAGATCCACCCCATCGATCGCGCCTATCTGGCCCGCCTGGTGCAGCGGCTCCATGAGCTGGATGCTGACCTGGTGGGCATTGACGTGGTGCTGGACACGCCCCAGCCGGGGGACGAAATGCTGGGCAGCGCCGTCCAGCAAGCAGTGGGTGAGGATCAGATGTGGCTGCTGTTTGCCGCCATCCTGGACGTGAATGGGGAGCTGGGGGTCAGCGACGCCACCCAGATTGCCAGCTTGGACTGGAGCCTCCAGGGCTACATCGACGCCGACCCCTACTACGTGATGCTGCCGTTCGTGGGAGACGACTGCCGCCGATCCTGCCCCTTTGCCTACCTGCTGGCCCTGACCCACGCCGCCCACGGGGAACTGGAGCCGGAGGGACTGCCGCACCTTTCCCTGGAAGCAAGCGGGATGCAGGGAACGTCGGATCGGCGGGACTTGCGCACCCGGCTGCTGGCCGCCGTCTATCCCCAGATGCCTCGAAGTCAGTCCCTCTCGGCTATCTGGCGATCGCGCCTGCCCTGGATCAGCTACTGGGCCTACGAGTGGGGCGGCCAGCACTGGCTGGAACCGATCATCGACTTTTCCATTCCCCCGGATCGGGTCTACACCCGCGTTCCGGCCTGGCAGCTGCTCGACCCGTCTCAGTCACCGCCAATGGATCTGTCCCAGCAAATCGCCCTGATCGCGGCGGGCAGCGACGATCGGACGGCGATCGCCCCCGGTTCCCCCGATCGATTCCCGGCCCCCCTGGCCCTGCGCTACTGGCAGCGTCAGCACTGGCTGACGGGGGGCGAATCCCTCGCCTACATGACCCAGCACCTGACCACCCAGCGGCTGGTGGTGCCCGTGCCCCACCTGTGGATGGTAGGACTGGCGGCGGTGGTGGCCAAGGCGACGGTGGTGGGGCTAAAGGGTCATCAGCGGCGACCCCACCTGAATGGAAAGCGTTGGGCTAGATACGTGGGGCTGGGGCTGGCGATCGCCACCCTGGCCCTTGGATTACTCAGTTTGCAACTGTTTATCTCGGCAGAGCTGCTCTTCCCGTGGCTGCTGCCTGCCGTGCTGTTTTGGGCCTACGTTCTCCCTACTTTGAGGTCATCCCATGATTAACCGTTCCAACCCCGTCAAGCGTTTTACTACTCTGCTGGGACTGGCGATCGCCCTGTCCCTCTTGCCCGCCCCCGGTGTCTGGCGCGGCGCATCGGCCCTGCCCATTCCCACTGGAGGGCAGGAGGCTTCCGAGCAGTTTGTCGCCTTCTGGCAGCGACTCCTGGCCCAAACTCCGCCCCCGCCGGAGCAGCGCCGTCCCCGCCGCCGGTTAGGAGTCCGGGGCAGCATCTGTGCCGTGTCCCCCGGCCTGCTGGAGCCGCAGAATTTGATCTGGGGCGATCGCCCCCTGTTCCTCTGGCAGTCGGACACCCGCTATATCCAGATGCAGCGGCTGGAGGTGACCGACGCCGAGGGGCGCATCGTCTGGGAAAAGCCTCTGGACCCCATGACCCAGGCCGTGGTTTACGCCGGTCCGTCCCTGCAACCGGGGGAATTCTACACCTGGCAGCTCACCTGGCAGGTGGAAGACCAGACCGACGCCATTGACTACACGTTTCAAATGATGGACGCGACCCAGCGGGAGCAGATTGCGGCAGACCTGGAGGCCCTGGCCCAGCAGGCCCAGCGGTCGAGTGAGGCCGAGGCGATCGCCCTCCGTCAGGTCAGCTACTTCATCGACGCCGAGCTGTGGTCTGACGCCATGCAGGTGCTCTACACCCTGGAGTCGCCATCTGCCACGGCCACCGAGATGCTTCAGGACTGGACGGCCTTTGTCTGTGGGGAGGAGTAGCAGTCTATGGTGACCCATTTTGCTCAGGGTGCTTTGGGGCTGGTGAGCGGGGTGGCGATCGCCCTCCTTCCCTCCCTGACCCATGCCCAGGTTATTCCCGACGGCACCACCCCCACCGACGTGGGCACCTGCGGCACCGCCTGCCAGATTCGCGGCGGCACGGTTCGGGGCGTCAACCTGTTCCACAGCTTCCAGGAGTTCAACGTCAACCAGGGCCAGCAGGTGCGCTTCGACAACGCCGCCGACATCCAGGCTATCTTCACCCGCGTCACGGGGGGCAGCGTCTCCACCATTGATGGCCTTTTGGGGACGAACGGCACCGCCGACCTGTTTCTGCTCAACCCCAACGGCATCCTCTTTGGCGAAAACGCCCGGCTGGACATCGGCGGCTCCTTTGTGGCGACGACGGCTGAAAGATTTACCTTCCCCGACGGCAGCGAGTTCAGTGCGGTCAATCCCCAGGCGGCACCGCTGCTGACGGTCAATGTGCCCGTGGGCTTGCAGTCTGGGGCGAATCCGGGGGTAATTGCCAACCGGGGCATCCTCTCCGTAGGCGGTGATCTGACGCTAGGCGCGGGAACCCTCGACCTCCAGGGCGAGTTGAATGCGGGGGGAAATTTGACCCTCACGGGGCTGGATTCGCTGAGCTTGCGGGACAGTCCTGAGAGGGGGGCGATCGCCACCGCTAACGGCAACATCCTGCTGGAGAGCAATGCCCTAAGCATCGCTGCCCTCAGCCATCCCACCAGCCAGATCACAGCAGGGGGCGACCTCGTGCTGCGGTCGAGCAATCCGGTGGAGGCCAGTGCTGCCCTCCAGGCGGGGGGCAGCGTCACCGTGGAGACGCCCGGTGGTCTGGTGAACCGGGTCTTCAGTCCGGCGGGAATGACGATTCAGGCAGGGGATAGTGTGACTTTTGGTTCTTACGACGGGGCGTCGCTGCAAATTCTAGCGGGGGGCAGCGTCACCGTTCCCGGTGGCGTCACTATTACCGAGGCACGCACCAGCCGACCCACCGTTACTGAGGAAATTCTGTTGCTGGAGGGCGATCGCGCCCTGGTCAACGGCTCCACCCGCCCCACTTCGGACATTCGGGCCGGACGCAGTTCTCGCAATGCGACCCTCCGCATCGGGGGCGAGGTTACCAACCCTGGCGGCGACGTGGTGCTCATTAACCCGTCCCCCCTGCCGTCCAGCCGCCGCAACCGGGAGCAGGCAAGTATTCTGGTCGGGGATATTTTCACTGGAGCCAGGGTGCCCGAGCTAGACGGCGGCCAGATGATCTTGAATGCCCAGGGCGATATTCAAACCGGAGATTTGGATGCGTCGGTGGCCCTACCGTTTGCCACCACCACCATCGTCGCTGGGAGGGGCGGCACCATCCGCCTCGCCTCCAGACGGGGCGACATCCAGACCGGCACCCTGACCGCCAGCTCCACCATCCTCACGCCTCTCAATCCGCCCAGCGACGTGGAACCCGATCGCTCCTCTCTCAGCAACACGGTTTTTAGCACCGGGGGTGGGGGCACGATTCGCCTCAGTGCGTTGAATGGCGCAGTTCAAACCCGTCGGATCAATGCCCGGTCTGAAATCAACATCAGGAGTAGCTCCTTTGAGGGGGCGCTCTTCGACAGCGTGCTGGCCGCTGGTGAAGGCGGGCAAGTGATCATCAACACCCGTGATGCCATTGAAGTCGGCGCTATTGAGGCTTGGGCTAACCTTTTTGTAGACAGTGCTTCAATCGAGCGATCGACACTGACAACTGGGGGCAGGGGCGCAATTATTGTGGTGTCTAACCAGGGAGACATCACAACGAACGGTTTAGTGTCATCCACGCTTGTCGTAGCAGGCGCACTGATTTTGGAAAACAGTCGCTTTGCTGATTCGTTTTTTGCCGCAGGCGACGGTGGTCCAATTTTCTTAAGTGCCCCCGGCACCATCACGTTTGACTACGCTTTTACTCTCTCATCCGCCATTGTTGGGAGCGTGTTCAGCAGCAGCGACTTGCAGGTGATTGCCGGCCAAGGCGGCGCAGTCACTGTTCTTGCAGGGGAGCAGATTCGGGGAGGAAAGGTGCCGGTCTTCACCCCCGGTGAGCCGGTTAACCCCATCTCAACCAGAGAGTTCCCGATCACGGTGGATGCCTCCTCCTTCGTCCAGGTGTTTACGGCCAGGGGCGATCGCCTCTCCCTCACCGCTGGCAGAGGGGGAAACGTGCGGCTACTCGCCTTCGAGGGGGATCTGCTCATTGGTCAAATCGAAACCGCTTCCCGCGCTGAGCCACGGGCCTTCGAATCCCCGTTTAACTCGGACGAGGTGTTCGTGCGGCTGAATGATTCGTCCCTGGTCGCAGGCAACAGCGGGCGGGTTCGGGTGGAGGCCACCAGTGGCAGCATTCACGCTGGCGACATCATTGCCGCCTCCCGTGCCGCCTTTGGCAGCTCAGGCGATAGCGGCTCCATCTTGCTACGGGCCGGGGAAGACATCAGCACCGGCACCCTCAACACCACCAGTCAGCTCAACTCTGGCAGAATTACCATCCTTGCAGGTGGGGACGTTTTCTTTGGTGGTGGGTTCGAAACCCCAGAGGGCGAACTCCTGCGGCAGGATCAGCCTGCCGTGGTCACCAGCGACGTTTTCGGCAACGGCAGTGGCGGTCAGATCCGCGTGGCCGGACGCAGCATCACCTTGGCCGATGGCTCCCAGATTTCTGCCTCCACCTATGGACGGGGAAGGGGCGGCAATGTGTTACTCAATGCTGAAACCATCACCATTAGGGGCAGATCTGAGGTTGAACCAGGGCCAGACGAGGCCTTTCTCGGCTTCACGGGTACTGTGGGCTTTGCAGGCGGCGCGATTGGCATTCCCGCCGGAGAAGACGATCAGTTCATCCCCACAGGAAACACTACCTTCTTCCCGTTCACCCGTCCCGGCACTGACCAGACCGCGCTGTTCCCTGAGCGCCCCCTGTTTTCAGAGTATCCCAGCGGCGTGTTCACCCAGACTGGCCAGGACGCTACAGGCAGTGCGGGCTTTATTATCATCAATACCGATCGGCTCTTAGTGGAGGAAGGCGGGGCGATCGCCGCCACTACCTTTGGCCGGGGCAGTGCTGGCAACATCATCATTCGCTCTGGTACCAGCCTGATTGGCAATGGTACCGGCGGCTCGATTCTCAGCGGCACCGCCGACGGTGCGCGGGGCAGAAGCGGTTTCGTCTCTATCTTTGGCGATACTCTTGTTCTCGACCAGGGAAGCATCCTGACGGAAACGAATGACGGACCGGGCGGCACCATTTTTTTGAGTCTCAACGATACGCTGACACTACGGGGCGGTAGCCGGATCTCCACGACCGCGGGCACCGAGACCGCAGGCGGCAACGGTGGCGATATCCGCATCAGAACGGGGGTTTTGACCGCCTCCCCTAACCAGGACAACGACATCACCGCCAACGCCTTTTCGGGACGAGGCGGCACCATCGACATTACCGCCGAGTACATTGTCGGCCTTCAGCAGCGCTCGGCCACCCCCGGCAACGGCACCAACGACATCGATGCCAGTTCGCGCTTTCAGGAGGCGGGGCGAGTGATCATCCGCAACCCCAGCACCACCAACCCCGTCGAAGGGTTGCTTGAGTTTCCCGAAACGGTCACCGACCCCGTCCAGCAAATTGCTACCACCTGCCCCACCAGTGGCGACATTGCCGCCGACATCGGCGAGTTCATCATCACCGGGCGGGGCGGCATCCCAGAAAATCCTGCCGACATCCTGGCGGGACGCGTGCTCATCTCCCGCCTCGCCACCCTCAGCGAAACCGATGCTCAACCGCAAATCGTGCCCCCAGTGGAGGCGATCGCCCCCCCTCCCGACTTACCCATCCACCCATCCACCCATCCACCCACTCCCCCTACTGCCCCCCTCGAAGCCCAAACCTGGACCCGCACCCCCGACGGCACCGTCATCCTCACTGCCGCATCCACCGCTCCCGCCACCGCCTCGCTGCCTGCCGTAAACTGTTCCACGCTCTCCAACCCAGGTTAGTCACCGTGATGCGCTATCTGCCACCCGGTCAGTCAAAGCAGCGACGACCTGCTCGGCAGGTGCGGCGGTGGCTTCAGTTCATTGGCCTGGGGTTTCTAGCAGCCTTAGTTGGTATTGGCATTCTGCCCGCTGCTCCCTGGGCGATCACCCAACCCCCTCCCACCACCGAGCGCCCCTCCCCGGCCCAGGCCGATTCCACCGCCGCCGCCCTGGAGCAGCAGGGACAGGCCTTCTTTCAAACCGGACGCTACTCAGAAGCTGCCCAGGCATTCGCCCAGGCCGCCCAGCGCTATCAGCGGCAGGAAAACCCGGTGCAGCAGGCGATCGCCCTCAGCAATCAGGCCCTGGCCCACCAGCAAATTGGGGAATGGGAGGCGGCCAATCGGGCGATCGCCGCCAGTCTTTCAATCTTGGAGCAGCAGGGAAATGGGGAGCGGGCCAGCCAGTGGGGGCGATCGCAGGCACGGGACATTCAGGGCCACCTGCTGCTGGCCCAGGGCAACGCGGAGGCGGCCATAGACGCCTGGGAGACCGCCTCCCAACTTTTTCAGGCATTGGGACACCCGGATCGGGCCATGGAGAGCCAGGTAAACCAGGCCCAGGCATTGCAGACCCTCGGCCTGCACCGACGGGCCGCCAAACTGCTGGCCCAGCTCTTGCAGCTCGACCTGACCGTTGAGGATCTCTCCCCGACGAATCTGTCTGCCCAGTGGGCGCATCTTCCCCAAATGTCAGCGACTTTGCCTGCCCTGCAAAGCCTGGGGGAAGTGCTGCGCATCATCGGCAATCTTTCCCTGGCGCGGCAGGTGCTGGAACACAGCCTGGCCATGGCGCAACAGACCCAGCAAGGAGAGGCGATCGCCGCCATCCAGCTCAGCCTGGCCAACCTCACCCGTACCGAAGCCTATGTGGCCCTCAGCGCCACCACCCTGACGCCGTCCCAGGCCGTAGCCTTGATGCAGCAACAGGAACGGGGCGATCGCCGCCGTGGTGTCCAGGATGCGGCGGCTTTTTACACAGCCATGGATCGGGCACTTGACCTGTATCGGCAGACAACGGTAGCAACGCGTTCCCCACTGCTGATGGTGCGGGGAGAGTTGAACCAGCTCCGGGTATTTATTGAGCTAGACCGTCAAGCGGCAGCAACAGCCCTGGCCCAGCAAATTCAGCCCCAGCTTGACCAGCTTCCCCCTGGCCGAGATGCCATCTATGCCCGCATTAACCTGGCCCAAAGCCTGATGCGGCTGGAAAATAGCGCGACTTCCCCTACCGCTGAATGGCCCTCTCACTGGCTGGTGGCGGCCCAACTCCTCAGTGCGGCGGTGCAGCAGGCAAAGGCGCTGGGAGACATGCGCGCCGAGTCCTACGCCCTGGGCAACCTGGGCCATTTATACGAACAGGCCCAGCAGTTTCTGGAGGCTCAGCAGGTGACTACCCAGGCGCTGCTACTGGCCCAAACCCATCAGGCTCCAGATATTGCCTACCGCTGGCAGTGGCAGCTTGGCCGTCTGCTGCTGGCCCAGGCAAAGGCGGTGCGACCTGCGGATGCAGGGCGATCGCGCCAGTTGCGCACCGAGGCGATCGCCGCCTATCAGGAAGCTGTCGGCACCCTGCAGTCCATTCGCAGCGACCTGGTGGCGATTACCCCAGAGGAGCAGTTTTCCTTTCGCGACACGATCGAACCCATTTATCGTCAACTGGTTGACCTGCTGCTCTCCCCTTCCAACCAGGCGGATGCGGCCACCTTGAAGGCAGCACGGGATGTTGTTGAATCTTTACAACTGGCGGAACTTGATAATTTCTTTCGGCAAGCCTGCCTCACGGCGGAGCCGTCTTTTGTGGATGAGATTGATGGTACGGCGGCGGTGTTTTATCCGGTGGTGTTGCCCGATCGCCTCGCTGTGATTGTCAGTCTCCCAACAGGTTCGACAGCGGGGTCAAACACATCCACTCTCCAGGCTTTCACCCTACCCATCCCCCGCAGCGAGGTCGAAACTACGGTCAAACTGCTGCGGGACGCCCTTGATCAGCCCAATGATAGTCGATATTTAGCCCCCGCCCAGCAGCTTTACAACTGGCTCATTCGTCCCGTTGAATCTCAGCTTCGCCCCAGCCAGGTGGAAACTCTGGTGTTTGTTCTGGATGATGTGCTGCGGGATGTGCCCCTGGCCGCCCTCCACGATGGCCAACACTACCTGGTGGAGCAACCCTTCAGCATCGCCCTGACGCCAGGACTGCAGCTCCTTGAACCCCTGTCTGCCAATCCACGCCGTTCCCAAGCTGCTTTGCTGGCCGGCATTACGGAAGCCCGCTCCGGTTTCCTGGCCCTTCCCAACGTGCGCCGTGAGCTGCGAAAAATTCAGTCGGTGTTCCCCAGAACAACTACCCTGCTGGACGATACGCGATCGCGCCGCCGCGATAACCTGGCCATTGACGGGGCGTTTACCCGAGAAAACTTTTTGGCTGCCCTGCGCGATCGCGCCTTTCCCATTGTGCATCTGGCCACCCACGGGCAGTTTAGCTCCCAGGCAAACCACACCTTTGTACTCACCCAGGATGGCCGCCTGGGCATTGAAGACCTCAAAGGCTTGCTGGAATCAACTACCCTCCGCCCCGGTGTGCCCCTGGATTTGCTGGTGTTTAGCGCCTGTGAAACGGCATCGGGCGATCGCCGGGCCGCCCTGGGGCTGGCGGGAATGGCCACCCGCGCGGGGGCACAAAGCACGATCGCCACCCTCTGGAACGTGAATGATGCCTCATCCGCCCGGTTCATGGGCCAGCTCTACCAGGCCCTGGGCGCGGGACAGATGACCAAGGCCCAGGCGTTCCATCAGGCCCAATTGGCCCTGCTGCACAGCCCAGATTATCAACATCCGTACTTCTGGGCCGCCTATGTGCTGCTGGGTCGCTGGCAGTGAGTGTCGGGGGCTACAACAATTTTTCTCTCAGCAATTTTACTGGTTCAGCAAATGAGCCGGGAAAATTTTTGCTTGGTTCCTCTGATCTCGATATTGGGGGCCATAGCGGAAGCTAGACCTGACCTTTGAATCTGGGTAGCATTCGTTAAACGCTATGGAAATCCTATCAACACTCCTTTTCGTCTTCATTTCCGTTCTCTCCCAACCCGCCGCCGACCTGGTTCTGGATGATTTCAATACCAAAAATCCGGGCTGTGATCCGACGATTCATGTTTGCCCCTAGCGCTGCTACTGGTAGCCTTTCGCACCACTAATCTGGATCGCGAATCTGCACCAACATCTGCCCAAATGATTTGCACCACTACTTTGTTTACGTGATTTTATGCTCAGGCGATCGCCGCCAATCATAAAATTATCCCAAAATTTTGCAGCCCCTCCAAGAAACCGTCTATCAATCCCTGGCTAACGCCCCTCGCCCTGGGTATGCACCGTAAGCACCTGGGGCGGTGTGGCATCTGGTGGATAGAGAAACTCAACCTGCACCAGACGGCGATCGCCGGGAGGCATCCGCAAGCGAATGAGCGGTTCTCCCTGCTGCCCCCGCCTTTGCACTAGATGGAGATAGCGTGTTTCCGGAATCCGCCAGTCATCCACGTAGCGAATCCGCACGGTGCCGCGAAAAAAGACGCGATCGTCTGGCGGATCGAGAAACACCAAAGTATTAGGCGTCGTTTCATTTTGAATCGGCGTCTCCAAAGCAATAGATACCGTTTGCATCTCGTCTGTAGAGTTGTGAAGCGGCATTGAGATGTCGTACTTGATGCCATAGTTGCCGTGGGCACGGTAGGCCGTATCCGGATAGCGGGCCAGGATTGGCGCACTTTGAATTTGCCCCGTACCAAAGGTGTTGTAATCCACCGTGCTCAAGGCATAGGAGAGACGATCGCCAGGGTCGGGAATTGTGAGGTGGTCACTGCCCTCATCCGTGAGCTGGGCTACCCACTGCGACCCGGCGGCCACTCCCGCCACGCGGCCATAAAAAAATCGACTGAAGCGCTGGGCATCGGGCGGCGTGGGCGGATAATCCCGTGGCCCCGCCAGACCTCCCACGCGTAGAACTTGCTGCCACTCATATAGGGTGGGCACCCGCTCGGTGCCGCTGGGCAGGGTGGGGGCAAACATTGATAGACTGGCCACATACACGGGACCGCTGCTTAGCAGGTAGAACAGGGCCGATCGCCCATTGCTGGGTAACGGACGATTGTCGGGCACCGGAGGCTTGGTAGCCGGAGGATCGTTGGGTTGCTCTAACAGGGCGATCGCTGTGTCCATCGTGCCATCGGCAAGGAGGTTGTCGGTTTCGTCTTCCTCGGGTTCTGGCGGCAGCGGCGTGGGAATGATGCGTCCCGGTGGCAAAGTGCCATCGGTGGGCACGCTTAGCCGCCGCAGCGGGATGGGCACATTCAGCAGCAGGTGGGTGTGCCGGGGCGGAATTTGGACGACGGACGGCACCGACGCCTGCCGAAAGCCTCGCAGCATGTCGTTCATGGTGCGGCTTCCTGGCCCTGAGAAGACCGTCCCCAGGGGATTGGCCACATAGGGCGGCAGGTTGTTAAACGGCGCATCCTGGCTGAGGTAGCTGGCAGCCTGGAGCACGTCAATGGACACCGGGTGCCGATTGGGGTTGTGAACCAAAATCCCCATGTAGAGCGTGCGATTGTCGTCGGGGGTCAACCCTCTGGCGATGTGATGGGCAAAGACATCGAACCGGCCATCGAACGCATAGTTGAGGTGGGCGGACGGCACCGCCATACCATCGGGAGGGAACGTGGACAGCAGGATGCCCTCCGTTTGGACGAGTTCGGGGCTGTTGCTATTGAAGACAGGGACATTGTCTAACTGGCCTGGTAGCGGCATCACGGCCTGCTGCCGCAACACTTCGCGCCGCAAGGGAGCGGCGATTTGGTCGGGGGGTGGGGCCGGTGCGGGCAGGGGCAGCAAGGGCGCGGGAAGCTGGGCCAGGGAGAGTGCGGTGAGGATCGACAACATGAAGCTTCAGCGACAGGCAACAACAGGGAAGGGCAGAGAATTAAGAAATGTTAAGGTGAACGGACACGCAAATGGGTAGCGCATAGTCAGGAACTGACTACGAACTTCATTCATGCATCATATCGGGACGACCGGACACTTGCAAAAGATCTGTCGAAAGGGGCTTGTGGACTGAGCTGGCGACGACCCAGGGGCGATGGATATAGTAGAAGGCGATCGCCCGTCGTCCGGGGGCATCGCCCCCCACCCTACCGCTATGAAACGCATCACCCAGCGCTTGACTGGCTTCTTCCCAGCGGGCCAGCCATCCAGCCTGCCCGCCGCGAACCTGATGGGCTATCGGAGCGATCGCCCCCTCCAGACCCTCTTTCACCTCTACCGCCGGGATGCCCACGCCCTGGGGCTGTCGTTTCTGTTCTACCTGGTTAAGCACAGCCCAGAGTGGATTCGCCCCCTGATCATTGCCAATATTGTGGACATTATTGCTGCCCCGGCTGAGCATGGGGCGGCTGAACTGTGGTGGAATGCGGCGGTGCTGGCGGTGCTGATTGTGCAGAACGTGCCCACCCACTACCTGCATATTGGGTTTATGAGTGCCGCCACCCGCCGCATGGAGTTTACCCTGCGCTCGGCCATGACCGAGCGGCTGCAGCAGCTCTCCATCGGGTTTTACCACAGTAACAGCAAAGGGGCGCTCCAGAGCAAAATCACGCGGGATGTGGAGTCAATTCAGCTCCTCACCGACCATGTGTTTCAGCTCATGCCTGCGGCGCTGATGACCATTCTGGTGGCGATCGCCGTCACGGCAGCCCGTGCCCCCTGGTTTTTGCTTTTCTTTTTGGGGACGGTGCCCGTGGCCGCCCTGCTGGTGGTGACGCTGCGGGGGCCGATTCGCGATCGCAACCAGGCCTTCCGTCAGCAGATGGAGACCATGGCCGCCCGGTTGGTGGAGATGATCCAGCTGGTGCCCGTAACCCGCGCCCACGGGGCTGAGCAGACGGAAATTCGCCGGGTCAATCACCAACTGAATGCGGTACAGCAGACGGCACGG
Source organism: Synechococcales cyanobacterium (assembly GCA_035285585.1). Lineage (GTDB taxonomy): Bacteria > Cyanobacteriota > Cyanobacteriia > CAKZMO01 > CAKZMO01 > JAYKGU01. Next base: position 9,158 of record JAYKGU010000001.1, on the reverse strand, counting down.
CGGCTGGATGCTATCAATGCGATCGCCGGAGCCTCTTCCTGGGTGACGCTGCGCCTGTTTAACGGCACCTGCCTGGTGATGTCGGCCTGGTTTGCCTACACCGGACAGTTTGACATCACGGCGGGGGATGTGGTGCTGCTCACCACCTATTTCGATACCCTGACCACATCGGTGGTGCAGTTGATGATGGTGCTGCCCCAGATTGGCAAGGGATTCGACGCCATTCGCTCCATCAGCGAGATTCTGGAATGCCCCGATCTGGAGCAGAACGTGGGCAAGCGCCCCCTGGAGAAGGTTATTGGCGCATTTGAGTTCGAGAAGGTGGGCTTTCAGTATCCCGGCACTAGCTTCACCGCCCTGTATGACATGTCGCTGGCGGTGGCCCCTGGGGAGACGGTGGCGATCGTGGGGCCTTCGGGGGCGGGAAAATCCACTTTCCTCAACCTGGTCATCGGCTTTTTGCGCCCCACCAGCGGACGCATCTGGCTGGACGGTCAGGACATGGCTGACCTGGATTTGCGCACCTACCGCCAATACCTGTCGGTGGTGTCCCAGGACACGATTCTGTTCCAGGGGACGGTGCGGGAAAACGTCACCTACGGGGTAGAGGCCGTTGACGATCGGCGGCTCTGGGAGGCTATCCATAATGCCAACGCTGGCGAGTTCGTAGAAAACCTGCCGGATAAGCTGGACACCCGCATTGGGGAAGACGGCATGAAGCTATCGGGGGGGCAGCGGCAGCGACTGGCGATCGCCCGTGCCCTCATCCGCAACCCCCGCGTCCTGGTGCTGGACGAAGCCACCTCCGCCCTGGACAGCGCCACAGAACTACAAATCCAGGAGGCCCTGGAGCGGCTGATGCAAAATCGAACCACCTTTGTGGTGGCCCATCGGCTCTCGACGGTGCGCCACGCCGATCGCATTCTGGTGATGGATCAGGGGCGCATTGTGGAAATGGGCACCCACGGGGAGCTGCTGCGGGCGCAGGGTACCTATGCTGGGTTGCATCGGCTGCAGGCTTAGCGGAAAGGGGAACCTCCCCGCTGTATCTCATAGGGACGAGATCTATCGATACGTGGGGAAAAGCCATGACCACTGGAACCAGTCCCGATACAACCTCACATGCCGCGACACGACCGATCAAGCTGCAGATCTTTGCTGCCGGTTTGCTTATCGCTCTGCTGGCTGGCGTCTTTACCAACCCCGGCAAGCCCGCTTACGTTGACTATGCGTCCACCCGTTTTATCGAACATCTCAAGGAAGACTGTGAGGACTACTCCGGTCAAACCTCAAGCCTGGGGGTCGTCGCTTTCTCAAACCGTGACCTTTGCAAAGCAGGGGTAGGGCTGTTTTCCCTGGCCCGTGGCGGCGTTGAAGCCCTGATTGATTCGTCTACAAAGCGACAGAACTTTGGGGTTTTGAGCATCTACGTGACGGAGATGGGGGGACGGGAGTTCAAAACCCTTGGGATGGGCCACCATTTTTTTACCTTTCAGTCCAAGTAGCCCCAAGTAACTCCAGAAGCAAGTAGGAGATTTAGCACAAGACAGGAGTTCTTTGAAAAGCCCCTGTCTTTTTCAGGCTAGGGATCTCAGGGCGTTGCTATGCTGCTTTGCTCTCGCCCATTTCGCCCTCACCCCAAACCCCTCTCCCAATCTGGGCGAGGGGCTTTGAAGCTATTAGTCAACTCTGGCTCGGGGGAGGAGGGCACAGAGCATCTCCATGCCGAACGACCCACTAGACAAACACCGCCTGGGTAATGGTGTTTGCCCGCACACCCTCCAGCAAAGCCAATGAGTCATTGCCGATTTCCAGCAGCGTATTGGTGCCCTGCTGGCGCACGGTGATGTCTCCGAACTGGAGTCCGCTCAGCAACTGAATGCGATCGCCCCGATGAAAATCGGTGATGGTGTCTTCTGCAGTTGTCAGGTTCGCAGCATTAATTGCTTCTTGTAAGCTGAGCACCCCATCATTTGGGTTAACAATATCAATAAAAGTCGTCACAGTAAATGTTGCTATTCTTTACTCCTTCCAGTTAGTAAAAGTTTTCAGATCAACCAGTTGGTTGTTATGGTTTTGATACCTGATTAAGGAGCTATATTCCAGAGTAGAAAAGGATTTTAGAGATTAATTCTTTCTCAGATTTCTCATGTATTTCTCAGCACATGAAGCAATTTGAAAGCCGATTTTATGAGAGTAGAATGAGAGTTCGATGAGTACCAATCCGATGACAAATCCAGGGGCGATCGCCCCCCTTTTCGACCTGAATCTCAATATCAAAGCGCAATAAAGTTTTAGAAAATTGCTTGACTTTGACCCAACCTTGAAGGAGATCCGGTTGAGGGGTTCCGCCTTAAGTCGATACCCGATCCTTTGGATCTCACAGAGGTCAGGTGCAGCGATCGCCAACCTCTTCCACCGTGAATCAATAGTCACCTGAGCAACGACCTCTGAACCATCCAGGGGAAACGAGGATGGGAAAATTTATCAACAGGCGCTGGCAGATCGACTGCGAAAAAATGTCAAGTGCTGAGGCGAAGTTTTCCTGGCTGATGGCTCTCGGCCATCAGCAGGCCATCAGTAATTTCATACTAGGAACGCGAAAAGCTTTGATTTTGCTGGGCTGGGTCGCATAGCTAAAAACTTTCCGTAATTGTTATTGAGAGGCTTGACAAGCTGAGGACACCGCCCGATAGTACAGAAGAGGTAAGCCAATTAAGCACGATTCTCATTAACAGGGATTTTGGAAAAAGGGATTTAGTGTGACTGATTCTCAATTTTATTCAGGAACTCGCGTTTGTATGCCAGCCCACGCCCATGTCTGAGACTGATATTTTAATGGGCGATTCAAGCTTCGATCCCCAGCGGTGGGATCACTGGCTGCTGGTGGCGATTTACATTGGCCTGTCGGGGTGGATCCTCTGGCGGGTCTATTTCAGCAAGTATTAACCGAATGGGCCACAGAATGGCCTGGACGGATTCACCAAACCCTGCTCGACCCTGGTTTTGCCCCTTGCTTTTAATGCGCTGAAGGAGAAATAGTTGTGAAAAGAAAGTTAAAGATTTGGACGGGAATTGGCACCTATGCCCTGGCAAATGCGGGGGCGATCGCCCTCACGATTACCGAAGCCAGCAGTAACGAGCTGCTAGACGAGCCAGAATCAGCATCTCCAGCCCTGATCAGCCAGAATGACGCCTGTGTGGCCGTACCCGTCACGGGCGGCGGGGAAGGCGGCGAAGAAGATGCCGCTGTGCTGCTGGAAGGCGGCGAAGGCGGCGAGGGTGGCGAAGGTGGCGAAGGTGGCGAAGGTGGTGAAGGTGGCGAAGGCGGCGAAGACACGGCGACTCGTATGGTGTTTTTGCCGCAAGAGCAGCAGTTCAGCGATCGCCAGATCATCACCGACTTTGTGGATCAGCTCATCGTCCCCAACTATCAACTTCTGACCCAGCGTTCGGGGGAGTTGGCAGGGGCGATCGCCGCTTTTGTGGACAGTCCCACCCCGGAAACCCTGGAAACCGCCCGTCAGAACTGGTTAGAGGCTCGCACCCCCTGGGAGCAAAGTGAGGCGTTTGCCTTTGGCCCAGCGGCCTCTTTGGGGCTGGATGCGGAGCTGGACGACTGGCCGGTGAACGAAACCGACGTGGTAGCGGTATTGAATAGTACCGATGCCCTGACCCCTGAGTATGTTGATAGCTTGCAGACCAGCCAGAAAGGCTTTCATGCCATTGGCTTTCTCCTGTTTGGTACAGACAACGACAAGCCCCTGGATGCCTTTACCGATAGAGAATTGGAGTACTTGGGGGCGATCGCTCCAGTATTTGATCAAACCGCCAACGACCTGCTGAGTAGCTGGACGGAGGGGGTAGACGGCTATCCGCCCTACCGCAGTGAGTTTGTCAACGCGGGCGAGGGCAGCAACGCCTATCCCACTGCGCAGGCGGCGGGGGAGGAAATCGTCCAGGGCATTCTGGGGATTCTGGATGAGCTGGGCAACGTCAAGATTGGGGAAGCCCTGGCGACGCAAAATCCGTTCCTGCTGGAAAGCCGCTTTGCCAATAGCTCCCTGGCGGACTTTCAGGCGAACCTGCTGAGTGCCCAAAACGCCTATCTGGGAGACTTTCCCGCAGGGGGCACGGAGGGGCGCGGCATCAGCGAGTTTGTGATGGCGGTTGATCCAGAGCTGGATGCCCAGATTCGCCAGCAGATGGAAACGGCGATGGCGGCCATTGCAGCCATTCCCGGCCCGATTGAAAAGACTTTGTGCGATCGCACCGCCCAGCCGCAGATCGTCGCCGCCCAGGAAAGTGTCCTGGATTTGTTTACTACCTTTGAGCAGCGCGTTCTCCCACTGGTGCAGCAATGAAACTGATGGGATGGCGTCCGAACCGTCGAATGGGACTGCGGGGCTGGGTGCTGGGGGTGGGGGCGGCGATCGCCGGAATCCTGCTCTCAGCGCTGTTCCACCTGCCGACCCAGGCCCAACTGTCCCCACGGGCGGGGGGCGACACCACCGTCCAGAACCGCTCCTCCCGCGCCTATGAGCAGCCCGCCCCCAATCTGGACGAATTCTGGGCAGATCGCCATGCCGTGGGGGATCTGGCCTTTGAAGCCGCCTTTGTCACCGCCCCCGCCAACGTGAATCCTGGCCTGGGGCCGCTGTTTAACGGCACGGCCTGCGCCGGATGCCACATCAAAAATGGCCGGGGGATGCCGGAGAAGGGGCAGCGGGTGGTGCGGGTCAGCCAGGTGACGCCGGGGGAAGATGGCTCCCTGCCCGCCGACCATATTTTTGCCATGGAAGCCCTGGCCCCCAACGGCAATGCGCTGGCGGTGCCGGGAATTGGCCTGCAGGTGCAGGAGCAGGGGGTGTATGGCTATGCGCCGGAGGCGGTGGTGCAGATGGAGTGGCAGGAAATTCAGGGTAGCTATGGGGATGGGACGTCCTATTCGTTGCGATCGCCCCGTCTCACCCTCTCCCGCTGGGACGGCACGCCGCTGCCGGAGAGCGTTGTATTTTCTAACCGGATTCCCCAGCCGGTGTTTGGCGTCGGGCTACTGGAAGCGGTGCCGGAAGCGGACATTTTGCAGCTAGCCGACCCAGAAGATAGCAATGGCGACGGCATCTCCGGGCGGGCCAACCAGGTGTGGGATGTGGTGGAGCAGCGGGAGGCCCTGGGGCGCTTTGGCTGGAAGGCGAACACCCCCAACCTGTTGCAGCAGTCCGCCTCGGCCTATGTGAACGATATGGGGGTGACCAATCCCCTGTTTCCGGGAACGGACGGCACCGAGGACATCGATATGCCCGTCCTGGAGGCGGCGGCCATCTACGTGCAAACCCTGGGGGTGCCCGCCCGGACGTTGCTGAACGATCCCCAGGCGCAGCGGGGCCAGGAGCTGTTTGATCGCGCCAACTGTGCCGCCTGCCATGTGGCGGAACTGCGCACGGGAGCGCACGAAATTCCCGCCCTGGTGAATCAGACTATCCACCCCTACACCGACCTGCTGCTGCACGACCTGGGGCCAGATCTGGCGGATCATCGCCCCGACTTTCAGGCGGATGGCAATGAGTGGCGCACGCCGCCGCTGTGGGGGGTGGGACTGGCTCAGACGGTGTTGCCCTATTCGGGCTATCTCCATGATGGCCGTGCCCGCACGCTGGAGGAGGCAATTCTCTGGCATGGGGGCGAGGCGGAGACGGCGAAGGAGGCGTTTAGAACCATGCCCCAGGGCGATCGCGCCGCTTTGGTGCAGTTTTTGCGATCGCTGTAGGGCGTGTCATCGCTGTGTGTGACGCAACCGAACCCTCTGGTGCGTTGGGCTTGCGCCTCAACACACTCTACTCTTAGACCTCGGCCCATTTCCGCAGCAGATTGGCGTGGGTTTTCGACAGCAAATCAAACTCCCTGGTTTTTCCCTGCTGTTCGAACAGGGTTTGGCGGACGGTGTCCAGATCAAACAGGATTTCCCGCTCCTGGGGATCGCGCACCAGGCTTTGCACCCAGCCCACTGCCGCCAGCCGCACCCCGTCCGTCACCGTTGCCACCCGATGCAGGGTCGAGGAGGGGTAGACAATCATCGCCCCCGCTGGCAGCTTGTAGTCCTGCTCGCCCTGGGGGCCTTCGATCACCAGCTCGCCGCCCTGGTAATCCTCTGGGGAGTTGAGAAACAGGGTGAAGGAGAGATCTGACCGCATCATTTGCTTTTGGGAGAGCATCACGGCGTCGTCAGTGTGGGGGCCGTAGGCCATCCCAGCTTCATAGCGGCTGATGAGCAGGGGGTGGATGCGCCGGGGGCGGGCCGCTATTTGAAACAGGCGGTTGCGCTGGAGGGCCTGACTGATGAGCGATCGCAACTCCTCCAATACTGGCGAGTCCTTGGGAAGCTGGGTGTTGTGCTTCACCAGACGGGCGTGCCAGCCAGCGGTGGTTTTGCCGTCCACAAAGCGGGCGGCGGCTAGTTTGGCCGTCAGGGTGGTCAATTCGTCGGGGGTCAGCACGTCACCAATGCACAGGATCATGTATACTCCTTCTGTTGATATCAATTATCAACGATCTGACTGATGAGCCTTCCTCATTGATAACTATTCGGAAATAAGAATTGCCAATGGCGATCGCCATCTTGCTATATTCTTTTCCTGACAAGCTTTTTGGACTATTCGCTCCAGAGAACTTGAGAAAAATTGCAGTTTTCCAATTAAGAATCTATCTCAATATCTGCAATAATAGGTTCTACACAACGGGTGGCATGGCCCGTGACCCATTTTTCACTTGCAAATCCCGCGTGAGGAAGCATAGATAGCGTTATGAACAAGATGTCTCGACGTGTGTTCCTGGGCACGGGTGCCGCAGCGGCGGCGCTGGCCCTGGGGCAGCTCAGTCCCCGTAGTCGGGCAGTGGCCCGTCCCAGCCGCCAGACGGTGATTCGCGCCAAGCAGGGTGTCAAGCAAACGGGCGAACTCAACCTCTACTCGGCCCGTCATTACGATACGGACAATGCCCTGTATCAAGGGTTTAGCGATCGCACCGGGCTGCAAATCAACTTGATTGAAGCCGAGTCCGACGAACTGATTGAGCGTCTCAAGAGCGAAGGCGCAAACAGCCCCGCCGATGTGTTCATCACCGTAGACGCCGGTCGCCTCTGGCGGGCGGAAGAAGAGGGCTTGCTCATGCCCATCTCCTCCTCGGTGCTGACCACGGCGGTGCCTGAAAACCTGCGCGACCCCAGCGGCCAGTGGTTTGGCCTGTCCAAGCGGGCGCGGGTGATTATGTACAACAAAGACCGGGTGAATCCGGCGGATCTTTCTACCTATGAAGACCTGGCCGATCCCAAGTGGCGCGGTCAGATTCTGGTGCGTACCTCCACCAATATCTACAACCAGTCCCTGGTGGGGTCGCTGATTGAAGTCCACGGTGAAGAGGTCACAGAAGCCTGGGTGGAAGGCTTTGTGGCCAACTTTGCCCGCCCCCCTGAAGGCAACGACACGGCCCAGATCCAGGCCTGTGCGGCTGGGGTGGGAGATCTGGCGATCGCCAACCACTACTACCTGGTGCGCCTTGCCAAATCCAGCGAGCCTGCTGACCAGGAAGTCGCCCAGAAGGTGGGTCTGTTCTTCCCCAACCAGCGGGATCGAGGTACCCACGTCAACATCAGCGGTGGCGGTGTCCTCAAGAATGCCCCCAACCCCGAAGGTGCCCAGCAGTTCCTGGAGTACCTGGCGAGCGAAGAGGCCCAGGCCATCTTTGCCCAGGGCAATAATGAATATCCCGTTCTGGATGGGGTGGCCCTTGATCCGCTGCTGGCCAGCTACGGCAGCTTCAAGTCCGATACTACCAGTGCGGCGGCCTTTGGGCGCAATAACCCGCTGGCGCTCCAGCTCACCGACCGGGCCGGTTGGGTTTAATGATTGATGGTGGGGGCAAACGGCCATTTGCCCCTATCGTGATAGTGGTGGTAACAGTGAAAGCGTCTTTAATTGTTAACGGTGCCGTCGGGTAAGATGGCACCTTTTGTGTTCACGTCGTCCAGGCTGCCTTCGTCCAAAATGGCCCCTCCCAAATTGGCGTTTTCAAGGGTAGCCCCATCCAATGTCGCGCCCGTCAGGTCAGCCCCCTGAAGGAATGCGCCGGATAAGTTGGCATTGGCCAGGTTTGCCCCAGTGAGGTTTGCCTGGGTGAGGGCCGCCTGGGACAAGTTCGCCCCTTGCAAGTCCGCATTGCTCAAGTCCACATTGTCGAGCAACGCGCCACTGAGGTTAGTGCCATTCAAATTACTTCCTTTGAGGATGGTGCGGTTCAGCTTGGCACCGCTCAGGTCTTGCTGGCTAAAGTCTTGACCTTGCAGGTCGCATTCCAAACACTCCTTCGATTCGGGGAAAGAGGCGGTGGGATCAGGCTGGGCACAGCTTCCCAGCAGCAAAATGGTGATTCCTAACGCAGAGCCGAGAATAAAAGTCTGAGATTTGAGTGACATAAACTGACAAAAAGAAAGTCGGTAGATTTTATCGGGGATTTTCAGTTGGGCAGGCTGTTCCAGGCAACCAGGAGGGTACCCGTGCGATCGCCCGTTGGCACAATACTCAAGTATGCAACAAAAGCCCCCTGGCTGACTTTGTAAAAGGGGGAACCGGCATATTCACCGATGGTCTCGACCGTAAAACCAGCGCTGGCCAACTTCTCCGTGAGGGGCACCGCCAGAAGATCGGGCTGGGTGTCGGTGACAGTGTAGAAGGGCTGGCCGATTTCTGGACGGGGGTTTGCCCCTTCAAAGAAAAAGTCCGGGTAGGAAAAGTCGGTGCGCTGGGCAGGGACACCGTTGGCGGCGCGGCTTAAAATGTCGTGGAACTGCTCGTGCAGTGTCTGGGCTGCCTGCAAGTCGGTGGTGGTGATGGGATTGGCGGCCAGCACATACACTGAAGTCCCCAACTCTGGTTGCAGCAAACTGAGATATTGGCTGACGCCGTCGCGGGTGACTTCGTAGACTTTGATGCCGCTGTCTTCTAAATCGTCGCGCGATCGCACCTCATACCCCTGAAGGGTTAACTGATCCACCAGGCGAGTGCCCATCTGCCGAAAATTTTCCCCGTCTACCTGGTGGCAATTGCCCAGACCTGAGCAGCTTCCTGCACCCGCACGGGCTAAATGGGGAAAATCAGCGAAGG